>JAFMRP010000204.1 GCA_017354095.1 Ktedonobacteraceae bacterium | reverse complement strand
ACTCCTCCCGCGGGCGACCCGACGTTCTACGGCATGTATTACGACTGGCAGCCAGAGTACCACGATCCACCCAGCAACAACTGGTTTGGCTTCCAGGCCTGGTCAATGGAGCGCTTCGCCGAGTATTATTATGAGACCGGCAACACCACGGCCAAGGCGCTGCTGGATAAGTGGATTGCCTGGGTCAAATCCGCCACGACGCTAAACGCCGACGGCACTTACTCTATCCCTTCAACGCTCAACTGGAGCGGCCAACCCGATAACTGGAATGCCAGCAATCCGGGCAGTAATGCCGGCCTGCATGTCACCGTCGTGGATAAGACGGCCGACGTGGGTGTCACGGCTGCCCTGGCCAAGGCGCTGCTGTACTACTCGGCCAAGTCTGGCGACACGGCATCGCGTACACTGGCCCAGAATCTCCTGGACCGCATGGCTACCAAATACACGGATAGCCTGGGCATTTCAAACCCGGAAACGCGCAATGACTACAACCAGTTCAACGCTTCGGTCTCTATCCCTGCCGGTTGGACAGGGACGAATGGCCAGGGCGCGACGCTGAATTCGTCAACGACGTTCCTCACCGAGCGCCCCAAGTACCAGCAAGATTCCGCCTTCTCGAAGGTGCAGGCGTATCTGAATGGTGGCGCGGCACCAACGTTCACCTATCATCGTTTCTGGGCTGAGGCCGATATCGCGGTCGCCAATGCTACCGTTGATATCCTGTTTGGCGGCACAACCACCACGCCGACCCCGACCTCGACCGCCACAACTCCTCCGACCATCACACCCTCCCCGACACCCACCAGAACACCAACCAGCACGCCCACTCCGACGCCAACGCCCGGTGGCAGCGCCTGCAAAGTGACCTATGTGGTGAACAATCAATGGCCGGGAGGCTTCACCGCCAACCTGACCGTGACCAATACCGGCACAACGGCGATCAATGGTTGGAGCCTGGTCTTCACCTTCCCGAGTAGTCAACAGATTACTCAAGTCTGGAATGGAGTAGGCACGCAGCAGGGGAATAAGGTAACGATCACCAATGCCAGCTACAATGCCTCAATCCCCGCTGGAGCTTCGGTCAATCCTGGCTTCAACGGTTCCTGGAGCGGTAGCAATCCAAGCCCCACCTCCTTTACCCTCAATGGTGCGACGTGCAGTACCGGATAACCCGTTGAGGAACGATCATCTCTGATTGTTAAAAATCCGCCCCGCAAGGCCGTGACCTTGCGGGGCTACTTTTTCCGTAATTCTACTGCGCTGCTACCGATATGAGAATATCTATCGGATTTTGTACACCGGTTGGTCCAACAGAGAAAATGGCATAACCGATCCCTGTTGTTGCGCGCGCATTGTGCCTGGCTTCCGCCGACTTATCAGTATACGAAGTATCTTTGACTGTGCTCAGCAACTTGAACTGCTGGTCCTGATCAGGAATCAGGCGATACACATTATATGCCACAGCATTGTGCCCGGCTGACCAGGAGAGAACGATGCCCCCATCAGGCGCGATCTGATAGCGCCCGTTTTGTGGCACGGTGGGTATCTGGTTTGCCGCTACCCACCTCACACGTGTTGTGAACGTTACTGTGACGTCGCTGGAGACCGTGTTGGAAGTGATCGTGGGCGAATACTGCTGGCGATACGCTACTTTTATCTGGTCCCTAACCAGGACGCCATCAAACGCGAGTGTGATGGTATTTGTCTCCGAATTCGTCCTCTGTGTATAGCTAATATCCGTACGGCCATCCCCAAGCTGGCTCACCTGTGCCGCTATAGGGGAGGCTGCTCCCGGGCTGTAGACATTGACGTTATCGTCGCTATCTACCACAAAGAGCAGATGCTCAAATTCCCCTGTGATACCAGCTTTAACCGTATTGGCATTGATAGGAGTAGTGGTTCCGCTGGCATCAGTCATGGTTCCGCTGACGCTGGAAAAGTTGAGCGGGGTACGCAACAAAAAGTTTGTTGGCCCGTGCAGAGCTGACGAGGAAAAGGTGGGTGTTGGCGATAGCGGCTCAGGAGTCTGTCCGACTGGTGTGGGCGGGGCCGTCTGTTTACCTGGAAGGGCGGTGTCATGAGGATCTGCACCGCAGCCTACCAGTGTTTGCAAAAGCAGGCCAAGCGTAAACAGCAAGATGAACAAACGCATGTTTCCCGGAATACCAACTTCTCGTGTAATCAAGGTGCGACTCCTTTCGCGGCACACCCAAATATCGCAAAGGGCGGCTCTACCATCTCATCAACTGCAGCCCTTTCGACCCCAGGAACTACTGGACTGACCACTTTCAAATGAATGACGTGAAAGCGGGAGGTGCAGGAGGGCGTCAGCACTCCTGCATCCTTCCCCCCGCCGCCGCAGGCGGCATACGTTTCATCCATATGAATATGAACACAGCACTACGGTAGAAATTAATGGAGACTCTTTCAAGTAGCTTATATAGCATCAACGTGTGTGGAAGTCAATGAAAGAAGGATAAGTGAATAAAAAGTGAATAGCTGCGGGGAGGTGCTATGAAGAAGCTTGTGCGCAGCATGATAGCCGGTAAGGTTTGTTAAGAACAGATCTCACCGGCTGTAGAGCAGGTCAGAAAACAACAGCTATGCTTGGGAGCGCAGTTTATTATTCAGTTGATCCTGTCGGATCGTTTTCTCCATAAACGGCAGGGCGAACCAGACGTTGCCAAGGCCAAAGAGCGTTCCTGTAATCACGCGCAAAATCCAATCGCTTTCGCGCAGGCCAAACATCTGGGTCGTGCCATCCCAGGCCATTGGCAGCAGCATCAGAATCCAGAGCCACCAGGGCAGGCCAGGCATACGCTTTTTGCTCAGCACAAAAATCAGGCTGCCAACAAACATAGAGCCGTAAATGGCGAGGTTGCGGGCACAAAATCCCAGTTGATGGCCGAAGATATAGAACGAGTGGGATGGAATCTGTGCGCAGATGTAGTGTAGCGCGAAGAAAAGCTGTTTGGACAGTGGGTCCAGGCCCAGATAGGAAAGGAAAGGAATGCTGATAGCAGTAAAGACGAGCAGGCCAAGGAAAACAGTAATAAAGAGGGCCCAGTATTTGAGCATGAACTCGCCCAGCATATAGGTGTAGCGATCAATTTTCGGCATCGGTCGCTGGCTGCCGGGTGCTAATGGATGTACAGGCTGTGACGTTGCCATAGAACTCTTCCTTCGTTTACAATTGGCACCTGTTTACAGGCCAAAGGCGCTGGCCAGTTCACTATATTCTATACGACCTTCTACCACCGTAGTTGTATCAATAATAATCACCGGAATACGATAGCGATAGGTTTCAAAGATGGTACTATCACTGCGAATATCGATCTCAGTGAGCTCATAGGGAATCTGCTCGGCGATCTCGTCGAGCATTTCGCGAGCCTGGTCGCACAGGTGACAGCCTGCCTTGGTATAAAATGTCACGTGTGGTTGTGCTTCGCTCAACAAATTACTCCATAGGTTCGTTGCTTTCTCATTGTTATCATACAACGATGAAGGTGAGAACACAACTTATGGGCAGCGTCTACTTGCCTTTTTGGCCCGCTGCCTGCTATACTTTATCCATGGGTTCTGTGGGGCACTACTCTTCTTGTTCTTGTTTCTTGTTGTGTGATTGGTCTTCTTTCTCTCGTGCCCCACGCTTTTTTCCCTCCGAAATAGCTTCCGTTATCCTGAAAGTTCCCTAAACATTGACTCTTCAGCATAAAAAGAGATACAATGTGTGCAAGAGCATTGCTGCCGGGCGACGACTGCCGTCCGGCTTTCTTTTGCGCCTGTGAGGAGTCACTTTTTCTATCATGCAAGATTTAAAACAAACAATAGCATCACCCGAAATCAGAATAGAGCGTACCAATATTCGCAATGTTGCCATTATTGCTCACGTCGATCATGGGAAAACAACACTTGTTGATGGTCTGCTGAAACAAAGCCACATTTTTCGCGAAAATCAACAGGTTGGTGAGTTAATTATGGACTCCAATGACCAGGAGCGCGAACGTGGTATTACCATTCTGGCGAAAAATACCGCCGTTACCTACAAAGGCGTGAAAATTAATATTATTGACACTCCAGGACATGCTGACTTTGGTGGTGAGGTGGAACGCGTTTTAAACATGGCCGATGGCTGTATTCTGCTGGTGGATGCCGTTGAGGGGCCGATGCCGCAGACACGCTTCGTGTTGCAAAAAGCGCTGGAACTCAATCTCAAACCCATTGTGGTTGTCAATAAAATCGATCGCCGTGACGCTCGTGTTGACCAGGTGCTGGAATGGACGCAGGATCTATTCCTGGAACTGGCCACTTCGGACGAGCAGCTTGACTTCCCCGTGCTCTATGCGATTGGACGCGACGGAGTGGCGATGTATCATCCGCAGGATGAGCGGAAAGATCTTCAGCCGCTTTTTGAGACCATTTTGAATGTTGTGCCGGCGCCACGCGTTGATTCCTCTGCTCCTTTGCAAATGCTGATCACTGCACTGGATTATGATGATTACAAGGGCAAGTACGCGATTGGTCGTATTGTACGTGGGCGTATGCTTGCTGGCGGCTCCGTGGCACGCATTAATCGCGCTGGCGAGGTGTCGCGCCAGAAGATCAATCTGATCTTCATCTACAATGGGCTGCGCCGCGACGAGGTGAGCGAGGTCCAGGCAGGCGATATTGTGGCGGTCACCGGCATTGCTGATGCGAACATTGGCGAAACGATTGCAGATCTTGAGCAGCCAGAAGCGCTGCCGAGCATCGAGATTAGCGAGCCGACGTTGAAAATGACCTTTGGCGTCAACACCAGCCCTTTCGCGGGTCGCGAGGGTAAGTTTCCGACATCGCGCCAGTTGCGCTCCCGTCTCTATCGTGAGCTGGAAACAAATGTCAGCCTGCGTGTTGTCGATGGTAATACTCCCGACGAGTTCGTGGTCTCGGGTCGCGGCGAGCTGCACCTTTCGGTGTTGATCGAGACCATGCGCCGCGAGGGCTATGAGTTTCAAGTGTCCCGTCCAGAAGTAATCACACGTGACGACGAAAATGGACACCTTCTGGAACCCCTGGAACAGCTAGTTATTGATACAAAAGATACTTTTATTGGCGTGTTGACAGAAACGCTTGCTGCGCGCAAGGCCCAATTGAGCAATATGGTTAGCGATGGGCTTGGCAATGTACGCCTGGAGTATCGCATTCCCACACGTGGGCTGATCGGTTTCCGCAACGCCTTCCTGACGCTGACAAAGGGCAATGGAGCGATGAGCAGTATGCTGCTGGGGTTCGAACCCTGGATGGGTAAGATCGGCAGCACACGTATGGGGGCTTTGATCGCTTCTGAGCAGGGTCCAGCCACGACCTATGGTCTGAACAATGCCCAACAGCGGGGCGATACCTTTATCGAGCCAGGAACGGCTGTTTATGAGGGCATGATTATTGGCTTGAATGCCCGGCCTGACGATCTTATGATCAACGTGTGTAAGGAGAAGCAAAAAACGAATATCCGCTCCTCTACATCGGATATCGCGGTTCGCCTGACACCGGCTGTGTTGATGAGCCTGGAGCAGTCGCTCGACTTCATTAATAATGATGAATTGGTCGAGGTGACGCCAAAGAACATTCGCTTACGCAAGCGCTATCTAACCCATCAGGAGCGCAGCCGCATGCGCGAACAGGCGTAACAATCTGCTTATAGCCCCTCGAAGTTTCAATCCTCTTGTCGCTTTATGACAAGAGGATTTTTCTATGCCCGAAAAAACCAGGTATAAAACCTATATTTTTAAGTACGTATGTGCTATAGTTCCAAAAGATGTAGCACCTATGACGCGACGCCTTTTGTTTGTTTTGTCAGGGCGATCCTGATCGGGTGAACTACGAACCCCTCTACACCCTCGAAACCCTTGGGTGCTACTTTTCGGAGAATGTTGTAGGAACCGTTGATGTCGGCATTAATGTACTGACCGCCCGCTGCTCGAAACAGACCCCGTTTGACGCGTTTCCCCAGGTAGCACTCATGCTTACAGACCGGCTCGTTGTCCAGAAACGAGCATTTCGATGTGTAGCTCTCTTCGGTGATAGTGACCCGTATCCCTACGAGTTGGGCTTTGTAGGAGAGCATCTCGATAAAACGGGCGTGGGGGATCTGGACAAAGTTCTGATTGTTGCGCTTGCCGATCTCAATGGCCTGCTTCCAGTTCGGGTTTTTTCCGACGACCAGCGTGCCTATCCCTTCATGAACGAGCAGGTCAATGATGCGCTTACTGGCGGTGTGTAGGTAGTGGTTGATCCGACGGTTGCGCTTGTTGGTCAAACGCTCCATACGCCTGGTACTACCAGTCTTACCGAGCTTTTTCTGTAGCTGCGCCTTGCGCTTGTTGTAGTACTGGTTGGTTGATTTGATCGGACGGCCATTGACCAATCGAGGCACAAAACCCGGCTTGTTCGAGACGATGGCCGCAAGGTTGTTGACCCCGATATCAATTCCCGCATAGAGGTTTGGGTCTCCCTGGGCCTGCTGCTCTTTGCGCTCGTAGATGGCTTCGACGACATAGTAGCCATTGCGTGGCACGATGCGTACTTGATTGATCTGGGTGAGCCTCGTCTTGACTCTAATCGGTAACATGGAGGGCTGAATGTAACCCTTTTTGAGGGCTTTCCTACTGATCGCCTGATCAGTATAGACCAGGATATTGCGCCCCTTCACCTTGTCCTTATACTTTGGCAGCTTCGGATGGCCAAGGAACTTAGAGGGGTCCTCCCGGTACACCTGGCAAGCTTTAAAGTAGCTCTCCCAGTTCTTATCCAACAACATCAACACCTGCTGTGCCACTTTGGCGGGCAATGCTTTGTAGGCTTCATGGCACTGCATCCGCTTCTGCAAGGTGCTGTAGTTGAGATACTTCCCCTGGAAAATAAACGCTTGTCGTATCTCGTAATTGGCCGCGTTGTAGAGGTTCTTCGATTGGAAGGCTGCCTCGTCAATCGCGTCGTAACGAGAGTTACCTCGCTTAATCACGTGCTGCTCGACTAACTGCATGACACTTATCCTCCTTTCTTGAATTTTTGTTCGATATAAGCAATAATATCATATAATTCGTATATTGTAAAGTATTGCCGGGAATTGCACCCGGCTCCCGCTTTGACGGAAAAAGACTACTCGTTGCGATTGTCCTTACGTTCGCGCAGCACGTAACCCGTCAGGATCGTTGCGGCAAGGTCCACGATCCCGGCCAGCACCGCCAGCCCAACTTGTCCAGATTGAGCCAGGCGCGTGACCCCGATCCCGCTGGCTAACAGTTGTGTGATGGCGAAGACACCCTGAGCCGCGTAGGAGTGGAAGCCTGACGTATTGGCAAGTAGATGCCTTCTCTGGCGAGCGGCTCGCGCCCGGTAGGACTCCCAGCCGACGAGTCCCAGGGGACGCTCCACCTGCTGGTGAATGTACCAGGTCAGTTGTGTGATCCTCAGGTCGTTGTGACTCCAATTGAGTGCCAGGCACAGGCTAATCAGTGGATAGAGGGCTGCGGTCCAAGCCGACAACTCCGGCTGCACGCCCACCGTGAGGAGGGTTCCGGACAGCACGAGCAGGGTGGACCACATCCCCTGCCGTGCGCCGACTCGTTTGATGATCTCCTCGCGCAGTGCCCGGTACTCTTCCGTCTGGATGGACTCCTGTAAATTGGTGTTTGGCATTGCTTCGTGCATGGTCGTGTCTTCTCCTTGCTTTGGTCTGCTAGCGGACAATGCGCAGGTCAGGTAGGTCGC
>JAFMRP010001012.1 GCA_017354095.1 Ktedonobacteraceae bacterium | reverse complement strand
AAATACTGATGCCAATCATAATATTGACCATCGAGAGGACAAGGCCAAGTACTGAGAGGCAGATTGTCCAGGTAGCTACGCGCTCCAGCGCGGTAATGCGTCGACCCGTCAGCCCCATCACTAATCCACTAATCGCGACCGGCAATCCCGCGACAGGGAAAAAAGAAGTAACGATGCTGAACACGCTTAGCATAAAGCCCAGGATGATGAATTGCCTCTCCGATGCGGTTGGAGGACGAGCTACCTTGGGATGCTGCAGTGTCTTCTCGTAGATGAGGTGGAATGTTCGTTCCTGCAGGCGGTTCTTCCACTGTGCCCGCTGTTCATGCGATGACTGCGTATGGGTGCTCATACATCCTTTACTCCTTTCTTGCCTATGTTGTATATCGCCAGGGTTGCTGGCAAAGACTGCGACCGCTCGTTGTTGAAGACATAGAATCTCCATTTACAGTATAGCAAGGAGTTTCAAATCCCTCTCTCTTGACATTTCTTCCACAAGGTCTTTACACTATCTGAGGCCACTTTGTAGATGTAAAGGAATTGGTATATGTTTTTTATCATTTTCGCGATTGGCGAATACTAACTGCATGATGGAGATGTGTACATGGCGCGAACCATTGGCGATATCGCACGCCTGGCCGGAGTCTCGAAGGCTACTGTCTCGCGTGTCTTAAATAATAAGCCAGATGTTGATCCTGCCACACGAGAGCGCATTTTGCGCATCATTGAGGAGGAAAATTTCGTTCCCAGCTTTACCGCCTCGAATCTGGCAAGTGGGCACAATCGCTTTATCAGCATGTTGATGCCCACATCGCTGTGGAACTTCCTCTCCGATGTGATCAAGGGTGTGGCCGAGGTGATCTCACTCTCTGCGTATCAACTGGTCCTGCATGTGCTGCCCGATACCCTGGATGCAGAAGCACAGTGCAAGTATATCGAAAATATTTTGGCCATGAAGCTTACCGCAGGCCTGCTGGCATTCTTTCCCAAAGACTCTGCTCCCTACCTGGAGCAGCTGTATCAACAGGGTTTCCCGGTGGTGATCCTGGATGACCAGCGACCTCTGGTTGCCGCACCCTGGATTGGCGCTGATAACAAAGGCGGAGCATATATTGCGGTGCAGCACCTCTTGCGCCTGGGTCATCGCCATATCGCGCATATCAGCTTGCCACAACATTTGCTTTTCGCCCGTGAGCGCTACCAGGGCTACTGCCAGGCTTTAGAAGAGGCAGGGATCGCGCTTGATCCCGAACTGGTGGTGGCTGGTGACTTCCCCATGCAGAGCGGCCAGCACGCTGCTGAAAAGCTGTTTCACCTGCCTCCAGAGCGCCGGCCAACCGCGATTTTTGCCAGCCTTGATATGCAAGCCTATGGCGTGATACACGCTGCGCAACAGTATGGCCTGCGCATACCCGATGACATCGCCCTGGTCGGCTTCGACGATAACGAAACCTCACTCATCGTTCATCCCTCGCTTACAACGATCAGACAGCCGCGCTATGAGATGGGACAACGTGGCGTCCAGCTATTGCTTTCGATCATCGAGGAGAGCCGTGTCCACGCTCATAACAACAGCTCGCCAAAATTGAGAAGCGTACAACAGCCCCCGGTACGTTTGCAATTGCCAATGACGTTAGTGGTACGCGATTCCTCACAACCATCCCAATAAGCACTGCATGCGCGTTTTTCTCTCCTATGGAGATATTGGGTGACCTTTCGCGGATCGCCCGGGCAGCTGCCTCTCAAGCAACTGGTCAATGATCTCTATCACTTGCCGTTCTCCGACCTGGCGGACGCAGGGGTGTGTAGCCAGTTCCTCCTCTGTGAAGTCAAGGCGTCCGCAGGGAATCGCTGGACAGCCTGGGCAGCGCCGGGTTGAGGTGAGTATGACATGGCGCTCCGGGTTCCCCCAGGGACCAAAGATGCGCGTGTCGGTTGGACCGAAGATTTGTAGCGAAGGGGTGTCCTGCGCGATGGCCAGGTGCAGTGGCCCGCTATCAACGCCGAGTACCAGTTGCGCGCGCTGTAGCAGCGCCGCTAGCTGGCCTACGCTCTGCTGGGCGCAGATGACCGGGTTGCCCTGCATGTCGCGCGCGATCTCATCGAGCAGCGGGCGCTCCGCCGGGCTGCCGGTTAGCACAATTCGTGGAGTCTGGGCGAAACGCTGGCTGGTGGCGAGTGTGTTGGCAATCGAGGTCCAGGCCTCCGCGCGCCAGAGTTTGACGGCAGCTCCTGAGCCAGGATGGATGATAATCAGCGGCGTCTGTTCGTCGATACCTTCCTGGCATAGCCGTTCTTTAACCCACTCGCGCTCCTCCGGGCTGGGTACGAAGGCGAGCGGGAAGCGCTGTGGTGTGAATGGCTCTCCCAGGGCGATATGGCCGAGAGCCTCCAGGCCCGCACTGGCGAGCCGCAGATTAGAGACTGTGGCATGCTCAGGTTGAGGAAATGACAGCGCGTGTGTCAGGAAGGTGGTGCCCGGTTTGATGGCGTAGCCCACCCGTCGGGGAATACCCGCCAGGTAGATCAGGGCTGCTCCCCACCAGAAATCTGGACGTAGATTGATGGCCAGGTCATAGTTTCCCCGCCGGAGTTGCCGCGCTGTGCTGAAGAGCAGTGTATAAGGGGCCAGCGGCTTCTGTGTGACTCGTCTGAAGCCTGGGAAGGGACAGGTGATGAGTTCACTTATGGCCGGGTGACGCTCGACAACCATACTGGACCAGGGGCCGGTCATCATGGTGATATGCGCGTCCGGGACATGGTTTCTAAGTGCCTCCAGTATTGGCGTTGTCATAACCAGGTCACCCAGGTGATC
>JAFMRP010001011.1 GCA_017354095.1 Ktedonobacteraceae bacterium | reverse complement strand
TTGATTCAGGAAGAAACAAGGATTTGAAAATGAACTTCTTCTGCTTCAGTTTATCACAAAATATTGCCGTCACGTTCGCTTACAGCGCTATTTTTGCACATCGAAGCCAGCTTTGAGCCGTACGAATGGACGTTTGAATGAGTCCACAGCTTCCCACGGTATCGTATCGGGTTTAGGGATGGGCAGCGGCTCTTTACGGAACGGGTTGAGCACATGTAAGCGGTGAAACAGGCCGCCACGGCCATACATTAGTGCCTTGACCTGATAGGTTGGTTTTTTGGTGAACTGGATATCAAGCACATGTCCAAGCGTCTCACCTTCAGCGGTCACGATTTTGCTACCAAGGAGGTCGCCTAGAAAGACTTTGGGAGATGAATGCTTCATGAGTGCCCGCTCCCTGGAATCCAGCGCAGGATGTGATCGGCGATCCAGTGTTCGGATTGTCCCACCGGGTAGTCTGTCGCTTTGCCACGTAATCGTAGTGTTGGGCCAAACGCTTCAATCTCATCGAGGGCGATCTGGTGTTCAAAGCGATCTCGCAGCAGGCGCTGGAAGAATGAACGTAGAGGGGTAGCGACGCGACCGGACAGGGCTTGTGGGCCGGTAACGAGATTGGTCAGCACCAATGTTCCATCTTCACGCCACTCAGTTTCAACGTCCGCAACTCGACCAATGTTTTTCTTGTCACTGGTCTCCAACTGTGAGTCTATGATATCGGCGATGGAGAGGATATCACCTTTTATCGTTGACATAGGGCTAACCACCTCCACTGATCAATTCGAGTGGGAGCGAAACGACCGCAACTACAGAGGCGATCAGTAAGATGCCCACAATGGCGGTATTCGTCCAGCGTCCATTGATCTTGTCGCCGAGATATCGTGGGTTATTCATAATCACCAGGAATGGCAAGAGCGAGATGGGCAGAAAAAGAGCAATGATCGTGGAGGCAAAAAGAGCCAGCTGGAGTGGATCGACGCCGAGCATGCCGATAATAAAGGCGATTAGCAAGAAGAGAACGATCATAAGATTAAAACGGGCAGCCTCTACTGGTTTCTTCCCTTCGCCCCACTCCCATCCGAAGCCTTGAGCAACGGTGTAGGAAAGTGCCAGAACGCATTCAAGCGCGGCCCCCAGGCAGGTTACAAACAGGACACTGGCGAAGAGCAGTGCTCCGATGGGGCCAAAGGGCTTTGCCATCGCCAGACCAATCTCGCCCAGGGAAGTTGCCTGCATATGTAAGGGTTGTAAAACAATAGCGCAAAGAAGAATAATCGCGATGGAACCGATACTGCCGAAGCCCATACCCAGAACGGCGGTCAGCCGATTGAGAAAAAGAGAGTTACCTGACCAGCCCTCCTCACGAGCGCCGGAAGAGTAGAAAAAAAGCAGGTAAGGACTGATCGTTGCGCCGAGGGTGGCAGCGATGAGATAGAGATAGGTCACCAGTTCTCCCTGTTTGATCTCGGGCTTCCAGAGCGTTGTCAGGGATTCATGAGAGGGACCGCCCAGGGCAATAATGGCAGCCACAAAGGAAAACATCAGCATGCCGAAAAGAGCGGGACCATTCTCGATCCAGTCGAATGGAGCACGCCACGCCATGGCAAATACAAGCAGAGCAGTGATGGGAAAAAGCACGTGCCAGGAGATGCCGGTGAAGAGCGACAGGGCAATCGCCATGCCACCCAGTTCTGCGGCCAGCAGGAGGCTCTCGGCAATAACCTCACTTATAAGGGGGAGCAGGTAGAAGCTAAAGCCAAATTCCTCGCGAATAGCGGCGGCATACGGCTTTTGCGAGACTGCGGTAAAGCGTCCCACCATCTCGACGAGCAGGATGATCGCCAGCGTTGCCAGCACAACGGCCCAGATCAGCCCCAGGCCGAACCTGGCCCCGGCCTCCCCAGCAGTGGCAATTGTGCCGGCATCCAGAAACCCTCCAGTTGCAGTTACAATGCCGAGTGCAACTGAGAACCACTTTTTCATGCCCCACCCGCCTGAAGAAAGGTTCTGCTGGCCTGTAGAAGCGTATTGCGTTGGGAGTGCCAGTCACAAGATGCGGCCAGGCACGGCTGGTTGATCGCGGCCATCGCGGCTTTATACTGCATCACCAGTTCCTGGACGGCGCGAGGATTGGGGACATCGTCCTGTGACGTGAGTTGTTGATCGAGATCTTGCAGTTCGCTTTGGTAGCCCATGAAGGTAGACCTGGCATAGGCCTCGGTGATCTTCCCACTGTGGGCGTAGTCGAGGGTAAGTGTGGCGGCAGAAAAGGCGGCTCCCGCGCTTTTCACCGTCCGCGAAAACGAGTTTTGGGCGAGCTGGCAACCTGTTAACAGCGCAACTGCCATTATGACAAGTACGATAGTGGCAGCGCTGCGGCAGAGCCGATAGCGACATGTCTTTTGATGCGACCATACACCCTTGAAACCGATCATGCCAAAAACCTATCCTTATAATGCGAATATCGTGCCCTCTTAAATAGAGGAGATCTGGAGCCTATTGGCATCCATCTACAGCACGATTTATAAGGAGTTGCGGTGTCATCGTGCGCTGAAAGTGTATGTAATAGATGCGAGAAGGGAACATGGGAGCGCGGGGCATCATTCTCCCCGCGCTCCCATGTTCCCTATCTTTTGCTACCAGCTTCCCAGCACATCGACGGTTGGGGTGGGCCAGTTTTCGGGGGTGATGATATAGACGATGCCATTGGAAGCGCTCAGCCAGAGCGCTTCGAAGGTAGCGCGTGGATAGGTAATTTGCACCTGCTCGTTCGTTGCTCCGGCTGGATCGTTGGTGATAACGTCGCCATTTGCAGCGAAG
>JAFMRP010001010.1 GCA_017354095.1 Ktedonobacteraceae bacterium | reverse complement strand
TCCCCTGTGCCTGACCCGTTGTTGTTGGCATAGGGGACGGCTCTATTTTTTTGTTTTATCTGGAAATGTGATAGACATCGCCGAATTTTGCGACGTTCTGGCGGTGTGCGGGTGGTACTGTGCCTCAAATGGAGGTGGATTGTATCGATTTCTCCTGCACAAGGGAAACGAAACATCCATCAGAAAACCCCGCCTGAAGGTGGGCGTTTAGGGTACAGTAACAATATCGCAGTGAGGGATGGCTCAGGGAGGAAACAGCGATCACCGTATAACGAGTAGAGCTGACAGCATGACGTATGGATATGCACATGAGCGAGCTCTCATTGGCAAGCTGGTGAAAGGAAGGACAGACATGTCGCATTATGATGACTGAGATAGAGAGTGAGCGAGGTGAAGAGCCTGGCTTGCGGTCCATAATGGTAGCGAATGGGCGTGCTACATTGTGCCGGAGCGGTACCGGAGCGATGAAGCGCGCCCATTATTTTTTGTTGCGCGTGTGCAGTTTTATGCTATCTGATCGGGCCATCCAGGTTGTCAATCAAGCAAACGCTCGTAGTTGACAAGAAGATGCCGAGGGCCGCGTAGGACCGCGCTCTCGCGATAGGGCGGAGGGTCTTCGACCAGGCGTGGAGCCTGGAGGCGACGGGCCAGTTCGGTGAGCGCGATATGTGTCTCAAGTCGGGCCAAAGGTGCGCCGACGCAGTAGTGAAGGCCGCCGCCGAAGCTGAGATGCTCGATATCCGGACGGGCTGGATCGAAGAGGTCAGGATCTGTAAAGCGCAGTGGATCGCGATTGCCGGATGCAGTTATGAGATAGACCGGGGCGCCTTTGGGAATTGTTACGCCAGCGATGGAAACATCGGTCAGGGTAGTACGGCGAATGAGTTGTACTGGCTGTTCGTAGCGCAGCACCTCCTCGACCAGGTCAGCTACGATGGTTGGTTCACGGCGTAACTTTTCAAAGCTATCGGGATGGCGCAGCAGCGTGAGCATACTATTAGTGATCAGATTCACCGTCGTGAGATGGCCGGCATTCAGCAGCAGGTTAGATGTGGCGACCAGTTCTTCTTTGCCCATGTGCTTCTCGTGAGTCGTATCGTGCAGCATAGCAGAAAGCAAACCGGGATGTGGCTGCTTCTGGATGCTGTTGATCAGCTCACCCATGTACTGGTTTAACTCGTTTCTTGCCTGTCTGGCTTGCTGCTCTATCTCTGCTTTGGAATGGCTTCCCGGATCGAGTCCGCGAACGATGTGCTCGGCCCATATGTGGAAACGGGGCTCATCTTCGCGGGGCACACCCAGCAGTTCGCAAATGATAGTCACAGGGAGTGGATAGGCAAAGTCATCCACAATGTCCAGCCGGTTCTCATTGCGGCGCGCGTCCAATAGCTCCTTCACAATTTCTTCCGTACGTGAGCGAAGTCCATAGATCAGTTCGGGGGTAAACTTACTCATCACCTGATAGCGCAGCCAGTCGTGTTTGGGGGGATCGAGGCTGATGAAGCTTACCTCCCCATGCTCAGGAAGGATGCGTTGATCCGCCTGGCTATAGCCTTTGCGCAGATCCGAGCTGAAGCGAGGATCTTGCAGGATAGCCCGAATCTCTGTGTAGGTGCTAACAATATATCGTCCATCATCCTGTACAAGGATTGGATGTTCCCGCATCCTGGCATAGATTGGATAAGGATTCGCGCGGTTCGTGTAGTCCAGCACCTCGTCAAGCAGATTTTTGTGTATGACTGTCATCTTGTGCTCTCCTCTAGATAGAGAAAGTCGGACGAGTGCTCAGAAACGGTGCTGAGCACTGGCCAGGGATCACCTATCACTGTAGCGTAACCAGATTCGGTTCCGCTCCCGTGTCATACTTTGGATGTCCTGCCGTAGGGAAGCCGGCGGGCATAGGACGTGCCGAAGCAGGTTGATCGGCAGCATGGAGATTGGGTGGGAAGGGAGCAGCCTGCTCAACCAATGTTCGATAGGTCTCTAATGTTTGACCGGCGTTAAAGGCAACAACGGCCACTGTACGTCCTCGCCGTCCGTAGACCGCAGTAAACCGGCGCATCCCGAATGATGCTTGCGTAAGCATCACCTCGTCCGCCATGGTTGGCAAACCGATGGATTTGATATTGGCGCCGAACTGGCTTGACCAGAACGTAGGGATATGGGTATGTTCACGATAGTCAAAAGAAGGGCTCAGCATATTATTGGCAGCCGTCCTGGCCTGTTCAACCGCATTCTCCCAGTGTTCAATGGCCAGCAGCTGGCCGTTGTCGTGATAGAGAGGATGGGGCCAGCGTGCGACATCTCCTGCCACAAAGATATTCTCGACGACATCGCCATTGCTATCGAGCACGCGACAGTACGTATCGCAGACGACACCGCGGGTGTCTGTTGAGAGATCTGTATTAAGCAACCACTCGACGTTGCGCACCGCTCCAAGCGCGATCACAGCCACATCCGTCTCAAGTGAGCTTCCATCGGACAACTGGGCGCCGCGCAAGCGATTATTTTGATCGCCTTCCAACGCGGTTACAACCGTGCCTGGGCGCAGATCGACACCATGTTTCCGCTGTGTATCAGCAGCGATGTTCCCGATGGTGCTTCCCAGCGCACCACCCAGGGGAGCGGGACCACGTTCGACGATGGTGACGTCCAGGCCGAGATCGCGGCACACGGAGGCCACTTCGCAGCCGATGAAGCCGCCTCCAACTATCAGCACGCGTCTGGGCCTGGTTGCGAGACGAGCCTGTAACTTACTGGCATCGTCGCGGTTACGCACAGTGAAGACGCCGTCGAGGGCGGCTTCCTCAGGAACTGGCCAGCAA
>JAFMRP010001009.1 GCA_017354095.1 Ktedonobacteraceae bacterium | reverse complement strand
CGATGATTACACAACTGCTGCCAGCAAACGGTGCCAATGCCGCCAAAGATATGGGTGTGTTTGGGATTGCCAGTGTCCTGCCACAATCGCTCGCGCCAGCAACAGCCCCCCTCTTCCTGGCGATTGGTGGGACGAATAACTATGTTGCGCTGTACCTTGCTGCTGCTGCTTTCGGCATCCTGGGCGCGGTGACTGTCTGGCCAATCAGGGGCGTGCGCTAAGCCAGGTTCAGTATATTTCTCCCATCTCTCTATACGGCCTGGAGCGCTGGAGGAGAGAGATGGCAAACATGAAGGAACAAGGAATGGCAACGTATTCATCTATAAGCAATGTGGTGATCGAGTCTGTGCGTTTTGAACAGCATCGTGAGGCGCTGGGTATAGGAGCCGCACGGCCTCGACTCTCCTGGATCAGCCAGACGACACAGGCTGATTGGCGTCAGATCGGTTATGAGATTGAAGCGTATTATTCAGAGGATCGGCTTCGAGAGCAGACAAACCGTGTGGAATCAGATCAATCGGTGCTGGTGGAGTGGCCCTTCGCGCCGCTTTCGTCTCGTGAGCGTTTGCTGGTACGGGTGCGAGTCTGGGGGAATGATGGGCAGATTTCAGCGTGGAGCACACTCACTCCGGTTGAGGCTGGACTGCTTGAGCCTGACGATTGGAGCGCTCGCTTTATAACGCCCGATGCAGAAAAGGAGGGCGAAAGGAGCCAGCCGCTTCCCCTGTTGCGGCGAGAATTCAAGGTGCGAGCGGGAGTTGCTATGGCACGTCTGTATGTAACAGCACTTGGCGTCTATGAAGCGCTCCTCAACGGGCAGCCGGTCGGCGATCAGGTACTGGCCCCAGGGTGGACCAGTTATGATCATCGCCTGCGTTATCAGACCTTTGATGTGACCAATCTGTTGCACGAAGGCAGCAATGTGATAGGAGCGCTCTTGGGGGATGGCTGGTATCGCAGCACGCTTAACAGTGGCTTGGCGGGAAGACGTAGCATCTATGGCAAACGGCTGGCTTTGCTTGCTCAATTGGAGATTACCTATGTTGATGGGAGTTGTGAACGTATAGTTACAGATGAACTGTGGCGGACTATGCCGGGGCCGATTCTCGCCAGCGATCTCTACGATGGTGAGACCTATGATGCTCGTCTGGAGTTCTCGGGCTGGTCTGAGCCAGGGTATGAGGAGGGTCAGAACTGGTCGGTCGTCGCCCTGCTTGAGCGCAATCTTGCCACTCTCGTCGCTCCATCTGGTCCCTCTGTGCACCGTACTGAACTGGTGGCCCCGGTCTCGATTACCGTCTCCCCATCCGGGAGTACGATTATTGATTTTGGGCAGAACCTGGCAGGTCGCTTGCGCCTGATGGCGCATGGAGAATCCGGACAGACAATTACCCTCAGGCACGCCGAACTGCTGGTGGATGGAGAACTGTACACGCGCCCGCTGGGGACTGCCCAGGCGACGGACCATTATACGCTGCGCGGTGGAGGTGAGGAGATCTGGGAACCACGCTTTACCTTTCATGGCTTCCGCTATGCCGAAGTGGAGGGCTGGCCCGGTGAGCTGCGGGCAGAGGATGTGTGCGCGGTTGTCTGCCATTCGGATATGGAGCGTACTGGCTGGTTTGAGTGCTCTGATCCGCTGATTAACCGTTTACATGAAAATGTGGTGTGGGGCATGCGCAGCAACTTCCTGGATATTCCAACGGACTGCCCGCAGCGAGCCGAGCGCCTGGGCTGGACGGGTGATATTCAGGTCTTTGCTCCGACCGCATCCTTTCTCTATGATATCTCCGGTTTCCTGACATCGTGGCTGGCTGATCTGGCGGCGGAGCAAAAAATGATGGGCGGCACGGTGCCGCATGTCGTGCCCAATACGCTCTCGGAGTCTTATTTACCCATGGCTGGCTGGGGTGACGCTGCCATCATTGTCCCGTGGGTCCTCTATCAGCGCTTTGGCGATCAGGACATTCTGGAAACGCAATTTGAGAGTATGCAGGCCTGGATCGATTTTGTCGATCGACATGTAGGTGAAACGCATCTGTGGAATAAGGGCTATCAGTATGGAGACTGGCTTGATCCATCCGCGCCTCCTGAGCGGGCCGAGGCGGCACGCACGGATTCGGCGCTGGTAGCCACCGCCTATTTCGCCCGTTCCACCGAGTTACTGGGCCAGATCGCGGGCTTGCTCGGGAAAAGTGAAGCAGAGGCTCGCTATCTTGCGCTGGCAAGCCAGATCAGAGCAGCTTTTGCCGCTGAATTCCTGACCCCCAACGGAGGTGTGCTTAGCGATGCGGAAACTGGCTACGCTCTGGTTTTGCAATTTGGCTTGCTCACCGATCCCGCACAGCGCAGACATGCGGGCAGACGCCTGGCGGAACTGGTGCGTCGCGCTGGCTATCATATCAGTACTGGCTTCCTGGGCACCCCATTGATCTGTGACGCCCTCTGTGATGCAGGCTATGAAACCGTTGCCTATCGCTTGCTCACACAGCGCGAGTGCCCCTCCTGGCTCTTCCCTGTGACCATGGGGGCAACGACCATCTGGGAACGCTGGGATGCCTTACGACCTGATGGGACTCCCAACCCTGGTCAGATGCTCTCCTATAACCATTACGCCTTTGGAGCAGTGGCTGACTGGCTGCATCGTGCCGTGGCAGGTCTCGCAGCGGCTGAACCCGGGTATCGTCGTTTGAGCATTCGACCGCGTCCAGGTGGTGGTCTGAACTCAGCACAAGCACGTCATTGCACCCCCTATGGCCTGGCTGAAGTCTCCTGGCAGATTGCACAGGGACAGCTCACTGTGGATGCCATCGTTCCGCCGAATA
>JAFMRP010000203.1 GCA_017354095.1 Ktedonobacteraceae bacterium | reverse complement strand
CCTCTTCCCTGCCTTCTCATCGCCTTGAAAAAAGACGATACAGGTTCCATGGAGAAACGATTCCCATGGCTATCGACCAGTTTCAAGGACCTCTCGAAGGCTTGGTGATTGCGGAAGTGGATTTTGGCCCGGACGGTGATCCTTCTTCTCTCACCATGCCCCCTTTTGCGCTTGCGGAAGTGACGGATGATGAGCGTTTTACCGGAGCACGCCTGGCTTTGACAACCCACTCACAGGTAAAAGCATTTCTTGATGAGTTTAACGTGCAGTTGAAAAGCAGCGAGGTTGAATAAAAAAAAGCTCCGCGCCCTCCCCAGAAAACGCGGAGCCCTTTCTTTTGTTTGCCTGCTAATTGCGCGGAGTAACTATAGCGCTGAAACCGCTCCACATACCCTGAAACTGAGGCCGGGTCATACGCTGGAAGTTGGCCGACGACGAATCAACGGTATAAACATACTGGCCATCACCACCACGCACCACAAAGATATGCCCACCCGGAAATAGCACAGCATCGCGTATACCCACAATCACAGGAAAGCCCTTGTTGGCAATATCAATCACTGCCTGCAAATCACGCTGATGACCATAATCGGTATTGAAGCCATATGTCGCGACCGTTTTCATGATGCCATCATCACCCAACAACCCGAGTTGAGTACTCCAGACTCCCAGGTCAAGCTCGCGCTGCAAAACGTCCGCCGCGATCAGGTGAAGACCATACGAGTTCATAACCTCTGCCATCGCAAACCCGGAACAGGAAGACCAGGACCAGACCTGGTACTGATAATCAGTATGGTACTGGCGGCGATCTGTGGAATCACCACGCACCAGCCGCTGGCTGGCCGTCATGTGCGCGGACATCTGTACACGACTATCGCCACTATTGTTCGTTCTGAAAAGGGAGAAGGTAATGCCCTTGGTGAAACTGGACACCGGCCCTCCCGCCAGGCCATCCTGAATGAAAAACGCCAGCAGGAGCATCATCAGCAGACCCAGAGAGACCAGCACGCGCCGGCGCGCATACCAGGAAGATGGCAGCACGAATCCCTTCGGCTTCTCTACATTGACAACCTTCCCATCCTGCAAATACAACACTGCGGTAACATGCCGGTCCAGAGGATGGCTGGGCAGAGAGGGGCAAGCGGCCTGTTGTGGGTTGTGACGCCGCTGCTCGCGCCGCGCGCTCCAGAGCAGGTAGGCCACAATCAGCGGCATCACAACCAGCAAGAGAGCCGTGATAACGGCAGACAACATACAATGACCTCACGAAACGACGGCATCCCCTCATATTTCTGGGAATGCCGCTCTATCCTACACAAAACATACCATACGCTTCTCAGTATATAGCATGTAAAGATTAGATACCAACTCTGTGCCTCAAAACAGCCAGATAATGCTATTGCTCTTCAGGATTACGCTTTGTGGCCTGCTCCTCCCTGATAATTTCATGACAGAGATCCAGGCATTCATTGCAAATACAAGTCTCCGTCCCTGATTTGCTAATCACATACTGCACACTCTGCTCACGCTTGCCACAAAATGAACAGCGCCTCCCCTCATCCGTCTGTGAACCAGCAAAACGTGCGCGAAAAACCGAAGTGCAGCCATCGCAGATATATACTCCAGGACCCGCAATCAAACGCCCAACCTGATTCTGATCCTTCTCACAAAAAGAACACCAGTACATTCTGAACCTACCTTTCCTCTGCATTCTCCCGCCTCCCTTGGTGTTGAACAAAAGCACGAACCCACTCCACAGACGTCGCGACACGCATGTCATACACCTCAACATCCGCGCCAATCCAACGCCTGAAGATATACACCAGATCAACATCATAGCTCAAGTTGAGGACGATATACTCCACAGAGCCGCGCGATGCGCATGGACGAATACTGAGCACACCGTGCTTCCAGAGATGAAAAGCCAGCAGTTCACCAGGATCAATAATGCCAGGTTGATGATAATTGTGGTAGACCACCCAGGATATAAAACATCATATCATAAATGACACATAATTACATCCCACGAGTTATTATCAGCAAGGAGATTGAAAAATTGCCAAAAACGAGGTCGACAGAGCATGTCTGTTATAGGGAGCAACCAGAGTTAATACCTCAAAACAGGCGCTGCTGCTCAATTTTCGGCGCCTGCCGCGTGGACAACGGTGGCAGAGGAACCAGCTCACCAACACGATGATAGAGCTCAGCGCAGAGCGAGGGGGAATGCACCTCAAAGGGACAGTGACAGAAGACATAAAGCGTCAACTTTTGCTCATACCAGTGCGCAAGCTGCTGCGCCCACTGCTCAAAAAATGGCAGATTCTCCTCCATACGCGGGTGACCAATATAACGCACAAAAACAAAATCAGTGGTCGCCACCATACGCAGAGGTAGATCCGGCTTGCGCTCACGCGCCTGTAGCGTCTGTTGCTCAGAAGCCGAACCCACCCGGATAGGCCGCGTATCCATCAAAACACGAGCCATGCGATGTTGCTGGAGCAGCGCCTGTAACTCAGACTCATACGGCTCCTCGAAAAAGCCCGGATGACGCACCTCAACCGCCAGCCTCACATCAGCAGGCCAATGCTGCAAAAATACCCGCAATTCCTCAAAACGCTCAGGCGCAAACGACGGTGGCAGTTGCAAAAAAATCGGCCCCAGACGCTCCCCCAGACCTCGCATACGCTCGACAAAGAGCCTCACCAGCGGGCTGCCAGCATCCAGGCGAGCAACATGACTGATATCGCGTAAAACCTTGGGGCAAAAACGAAAATCATCCGGAGTCTCCTGCCGCCAGCGCTCAATCACAGCAGCAGAAGGCAGTGCATAAAATACCGTATTTCCCTCTACAGTGCTCAACTGACGACTATAGAGCCGCAGAAAGTCCGCCGCACGCGTGCGGGCAGGAAAGAAATCTCCCACCCACTCCTTATAACTCCACAAAGGACACCCAATATACAACATCGCATCTCTATCTCGTATATATTCAAACCACCCCACCAGTATAACACTACTGGTGCCCTTTTCCTTCTCAAAAAGGTACTCCACCTGAACCAGGAAAACGCCCACAGGCTAGATATCTGGAGCCTGAAGGCCATGCATACCCAGCGAGTAGCCAATTTCTCCGCCGTGATGCAAGTCGTGTTCCATCACATGCCAGACGACCCACCCACGGGCGTACAGGTGTGTTTGGCCGTTGCGTTCATACTCGAAGACGACCTGCAGATCGGCGGGGGTGTAGCGCGCGAGCGCCTCCTGCATCACCTGCCAGGTGAGAGCCAACCCGTTGATGATCTCACTGGCGGAGCGTGTTGGAGAACCAGGTGAGTTCCAATAGGAGAGTGCGTTAAAAGCGTCATCTCCCTTGTGCAGAACATCGTGGTACCAACCTGCGCGCGCTGCAATCATATGGCACGCCAGTTCACCGATGGAACGCAGGTGGGGCGCAGCACGCAGCGCAAGCTGCTCAGGGGATAATGGGGCAAGGGCTTTGCTCAATTCCCCTTGATACGTTTGCCAGCCCTCGGTCATCATGGCAAGGGTGATATTGGTGTCAGTCATGACTCCCCCATCTGGGTTCTCATTACTCACGCAAGTATACCTATTCTACCGGCTTCGACGTGAAAAAAACTTCTTCGATCTTGCTCAAATCCTCGGTCCGCTGCCGAAAGTCTGGCCCGGGGATAACACTAGATTTCTTGGAAACTATAACATGCAAAACGCACAAACTCCAGGCACGCCATACAGCGCACCTGGAGCCATTATTCCGCCTCTCCCGTGCCCACCAGAACTGTAGGGCCCCTTTTGGGTAAATCCTTACCGACTGCCTGACTGCGCAGCAGGAGACGCGCTAGCGTCGTTGGGGGTCGGAATAGGAATGATACCGGCTCGCGCCCAATCGACACTCCGCCCTCTTGCGGGCACCCGCTGCCTCGTAGCAATCACCTGCCTGTAAACACGTGTATACTTCTCAGCCATTGAACATATCGAGAATTCTTTTTCAGCATAAGCTCGTATCGCGGCACGATCAAGTTCATCTATCTTAGCGATGTAGCGCGCCATCTCAGACGCACTACACACCAGAAAACCACTCCTGTTGTGTACCACAATCTCAGCACTCGCACCGCGCGCGAACGAGATCACAGGACACCCAACCGCCATGGCCTCGATCATCACTATCCCAAAAGGCTCCTCCCACATGATGGGATTCAAAAAACCACGGGCCCGGCTGAGCAGCTCCACCTTCTGTGGCAAATTAGCCGGTCCAATATACCGCACCAACTCTCCATCAATCTGAGGCTCAATCTGCTCCTCAAAATACCTCACCGCCTCAGATACATTCCGGTCAACCGTACCAGCCAGCACAAGCGGCACACCCGCCTCCCTGGCCGCTTGAATGGCCAGGTGTGGCCCCTTATCAGGCGTGATACGCCCCAGCCAGGCAAAGTAGTCCCCCGGCTGCTGTACCGTTGGCACATAATCATGCATAGGTAAACCATGATGCACGACACCAACAAAATTCAGCGGATAGGGAACTTCGTCACACGCGCTCTGGCTAATCGCCACTATCGGCACAGACAAAGCCCACTCCATATACAGGTGGTCAGCATCTCCTATCCAATCGTCAACACGATCAAAAGGAAACCGGCTGTGCAGCGTCATCACATGCGGCTTGCCCAGCAAAGCCGCAAGCGGGAAAATATACATATCCGCAGCAGAAGAAAGATGGGTATGCACAATATCAAATTCGTGCTCCCTCACATACTCCATCGACTTCCATAGATGATAAAACGCCTTCAGATGACTCCCCCACGGGGTCCCCGACTCCTTGAGCGACTTCTGAAAAAAAGAGACCACTCGCGCCGATGTTCGAGCATCACCAGGCGCCAGCAACGTGACATCATGCCCCTGCGCCACCTGCTCCTCCACAAGGTTATAGAGAATCATTTCAGTACCTCCATAGTTCGCTGGTGGCACTGCAATCCAGGGTGGGGCGATGTGCGCGATTCTCATAGCTTTCCGCCGTCTCCTTTCTTCTTCCGTATACTTTACCCACAAAACTACGCTTGCTTGCACACCACAAGTTACACGCACAACGTACCTACGAGGTTTCATTAAAAAAACTAATCACCAAATTGTATCACATGAGCTTATCACTCTGTAACAACACCATTATGAGATGAAGACGACTGGCAAATCTATAACACCATATCATTATATACAAAACTTTTATGCATTATTACTACACTTCACTAACGCAACAGCCAGACAGCCCCACAGGCTCGATAAATCGCCTCAGAAACAGTGCAAAAGCAACTGGAAATACACAATTTCTCGCGCAAGATGGAAAGAGAAACAGCTACCTGGAGGGAAACAGATGAAATTCGCACCTATAAATAGGATTCAATCGCTCGCTTTACGAATGCATATTCACCTGCATCGTCTATATTATAGCGCAATCTATCTCAACTATAACGGCGCGCCAACCGGTAATCGGGAAGCGTCAGTACAATCGCCTTGGGCATGGAGAGCGACCACCAGAATGTAAATGCCTCAGCCTGGCCGTGAAATACTACAAATAGTGTCATTACCGTTCCATGCGTCACAACCACTATATCACCGGCCTGGTGACGCCGCACCACCGTTGAGACTGCGGATGAGAAACGCTGCAGCGCCTGCGCGGCTGTCTCGTTGCCAAAGATCAGCTAGGAAATTTTAGCTTTCGCTACTCATCAAAATCAACGCTGATACGCGGCAGCTTGAGCTGCGCCTCTCGATGATAATAGAGCCGGATCGCCTGGGCCAGAATCTCGTTATCACGCGGCTGGCGAAGCTTCTCGCGTATCTCCGAACTCCTGGTCGCCACCTGTATCCGCCACATCCCTTTAGTACGCTGCAGCCTGACGGGAGCCGCCACGCGCAGGAGAGAGGCAACACGGGGAGATTGCTGGCTCGCAACAAGGAGAATGTCCAACCACTGTTCGTACATCAAAGCGATGAACTGTTCAGCAAATTCATCGTGGTACGTACGCGGTTTTTTCTGCTCCACAGGAGACCTCCCTCGTTTGATCAAGGTACTACCTCCCCCAAGTATAACACCAACAGAAGACGTACGCTAGCAAAGATGTGCTTCGTTACCCAACCGAGCACATATAGCACATCACCCCAACACGATAGGGGCTCTTGAACACTTCATCACCCCGCTTGACAGAACCAGGCAGTTCCGTCATATGGAGATTCTTACTTTAGAACTGCGGTGGACCCTGCTGGATGCGTTGGCGCACCTGATCGAGTGTATGGGTCCAATCAAAACACTCTTGCCACCAGGTAACCCCTGCTTCAGCTAATCTGGCTATCGTTGCCGCATCTTGGTCGATGCCCGCTGTATGCCCGGAAGCAATCACATCGAAAGGGGCAGAGCTGGTACGCGAAGCACTGATATAGGCGATAATGTCGCGGTAATCATCTGGCTCTAACGGTTGCTCACGTCTGAGCGCACAAATGCCATCGAACTGAGCGGCACGGCGATAGGGCTTTTTGTGCGGCCAGAATCCAGCCACCCAGATGGGGACGCGTGGCTGTTGGACAGGTTTAGGAAGAAACTGAACATTAGTGAGCTGATAGTGTTCCCCTGCGTAGCTAAACGCCTCACCACTCCAGAGTCGGGTAAGCACTTCAAGCCCTTCATCTAGCAATTCTCCATGCAGTCTCGGATCGGTTGGCTCACCCAGACTACTGTATTCCCGGCTCCGATCATTGCCAAGACCAACTCCCAGGATCAGACGCCCCTGGGAGAGATGGTCAAGCGTGACACTCTCTCGAGCAACTTTCCAGGGACGACGGCGCGGCAAAGGGGTAACAAGAGGGCCGATCTTGATGCGTTTGGTTCGCAGAGCAATGGCAGCCAGGAGAATCCAGGGGTCTGCAACTGTAACCGCCTCAAGAGAGCCTCGAATATCATAGCTGATGTGATCCCAGAGAAAAAAACCATCCCAGCCAGATTCCTCCGCTTCATGCGCCAGTTCAGCCACCAGATGAGGATCGGCATAAAGCTCAAAATTGGGGATATTGATGGCGTAATGCACTCAAATTCCTCCTCTGCTCAATACCAGAAATATAACACACAACAAGGCAAACGAGGAAACCATATTTTAACGATAGCTGCGGGATGCACGAGGTGCAAACTTGACACAAGAGGACATTAGCCTGGGCATCACCCACCCCTTCACGAGAGGAAAAACCTCCTTCCGATCAACTAAATTTATAAATATATCTATTTATACAACACAAAGCCCTCCTCGTCCCATCTCTGGAGCAGCTATGTCGCTTCTGTCGCTTTTTCTACATCGATTCTCAGAAAAATTACCCACCCCAACACTACTCTCAAACTGCACCCATCCGCCCCTGAAGCATCTGTGACACTTCGATGACACTGCTGGATCAGCCTGTAAAGCGGTTGTGACACTGTGACACTGCTTTTACATCGATTCCAAATAAATCCCGCCTCACCCAACATGTCGGGCCATCCCCTTGCGAGTGGGCCGGCCGGAGCCGCAACGAACGAAACTAACACTGTCCCACTCCCCAAAAAGCGTTACTTCTGTTACAAGTGTTACTTCTGTTAGTTTTATTGGCTCTGCTGGTTTCCTGGCTCCTCCATCCTTGAATCGACGCGCCGCGCAGAACATACCACCACGCTCGTACCCCCTCTGGAGCCGCTGTGGAGGGTGTGGAGGGTTGGTGGAGGGTCTGTGGAGGGTTAGATCAGCCTGAG
>JAFMRP010001008.1 GCA_017354095.1 Ktedonobacteraceae bacterium | reverse complement strand
CAGCGCCTTGGCATTGCAGCGGCGCTGCTGACTGATCCTGAGCTGGTATTATTGGACGAGCCTACGAACGGGCTTGATCCTACGGGCATGATCGAGATTCGAAAGTTGATTCAGCGCCTGGCGGAGTTGGGCAAAACCATCTTTCTTTCCAGCCATATGTTACATGAAGTGCAGCAAGTTTGTAACCGGGTAGGCATTCTGCACCGGGGCAATCTGATCAAGCAAGGGAATGTGGGAGAGATGCTGCGCCATCAGGAGCAGGTGGAGGTGCGACTCAGCGGGGAAGAGGAGACGCAGCGTGCACGGCATATTTTGCAGCAGACCCGCGAAAACGGAGTTAGCTGGCTCATAGATGCTAAAGTGGAGCAAGATTCAAAGGGGAAGCGATTACTGCTGGTTAACGCGCCGGCAGACCGTTCAGCGGAGATTAACGCCATTCTGGCGCGTGCCGATCTTTTCGCGGCGGAGATTCATCCACGGCAGGGCAGTCTGGAGGATCTGTTCTTGCAGGCCATGGCGGAATCACCACTGGCACCGATGCAGCAAACGCAGGAGCATGTAGGTATGGAAGCGCTCGCCGATGGTTGGAAGCAGGAGGAGACAGCGGTTTCTGATGGGGAAAAGCGAGGAGTAAAATAATGGAAACATCGCAAGCGACATCCAGGCAAGAGGCTATTGCTGCTCCCCAGCGCAGGCATACTGTTGTGATGGGGCGGCAGGACTTTTTCAGTACGACCATGCGGCTCATCGGCGTGGAGCTCTACAAGCTGCGCCGCCGCTTGATGTCGAAAGTGATGATTGTCATTGCGGTCATCGCGGTTTTCCTGCTCTTCCAGATTATTGCTTTGCAGGGGCCACCAAGCCTGCCACAGTCGTTCACCACTCCCATTTTCTTTGTTACAAACTTCGCAGGCATCATTCTGATTACTATCCTGGCGGGCACGATTGTAGGTGGCGAATATAGTGTTGGGACGGTACGTTTAGTGCTTACGCGTGGGCCGTCGCGCATACAATTTTTACTGGCAAAGCTGGGTACACTACTGGTGATTATTGCCGTTGGAATCCTGTTATTGGCTCTGCTTGGTATAATACTGGACGTGCTATTCATTCTTATTACCGGTATAGGATTTGACCTGCGATTTTTGAGCGGGGAGTGGCTGATTCACGCGCTATGCTTCACGCTGGAGGCGGTTCTGGGCCTGTTTGTCTATGCCTCTCTGGCGGTATGCCTGGCGACATTGGGGAAAAACACGGCAGCTGGAGTGGCCGGGGGACTGGTCTGGTGGATACTAGAGGGCATTCTCGCGGTGGGATTTTCACAGGTAGCCTTATACAGCCAGGGGCCGACCCGGGATTTTCTGCTTGCCGTTCCCACCTACTTTATCGGTACAAATGTCAATTCGCTGCTGCAAAATCAGGATCATTTTCTGACGGGGGGAGTGAGTGGTAGTTTAGGGGATTTGCACAGTATACTGGTATTGCTTATCTATCTCATCTTGCTTATCGGGCTCACTTGGCGGATAAACGAGCAGAGAGACGTAACCAATTAGGACCCATAGAGCTTTTGGGATTCTCGACCGAATGCCAGGAAACCCATGTTAAAGACCGAGGTTATCAAAGAATACGCTTACACTCTTGGTTTCGATATCGTGCGCATCACCACAGCGCAGGAATTTCCCGAGGCCAGGCGCGTCATCCAGGAGCGAATTGAGCGAGGATTGATGGACGGCCTTCCCTGGTTCAATAAGGAGCGGGCGGAAGTGTCGAGCCGTCCTGACGCGCTGCTGCCCGATGCTCGCTCTATTATTGCGCTGGGGATGATGTACCTGACAGAGATGCCAGATGAGACCAGCCAGGGAGAGGCGGGGCCGCGCGGTCGTATTTCACGCTATGCCTGGGGGAATGATTACCACGACATTATCAAGCCCAAGCTACAGCAGTTCGCCGTCTGGCTACGCGAATATGCGCGGGACACAATCGGAGATGAGGCTGAGACGCGGCTCTTTGTGGACACGGGGAGGATGGTAGATCGGGCAGTGGCTCAGCGAGCGGGACTGGGCTGGTATGGAAAAAACACCAATATTCTCACGAAGGGCTGGGGATCGTGGCTCTTCCTGGCAGAAATTGTCACCAATTTGCCATTGGAGGCCGATGAGCCATTGAAAGCGAATTGTGGCAACTGTGAAATTTGCCTGCATGCCTGTCCCACGGGAGCGCTGCCCAATCCGTACGAACTGGACAATACGCGCTGCATTTCATTTTTAACGATTGAGCTGCGTGGCAGTATCCCACTGGAATTGAGACCACTGATAGGAAATCTTATTTTTGGCTGTGATATTTGCCAGGAGGTATGCCCGGTCAACCAGCTGGCGGAGAGACGGCTTGGACTGCGCGACGGAGCGGCGCTGATCAAGACAGGAGATATCAGGAAGCGTGATAAAGGCGGACAGGCGTTTCATGCTGAATTTCGTCCACGTTCAGGAGTAGGAGGTAGTCCTGAACTGATCCCGCTGCTCTCGCTGAGCGAGGAGGAGTTCCGGGAGCGTTTCAGGGGCAGCCCGATCAAACGGGCCAAGCGGCGCGGGCTGTTGCGCAATGTCTGTGTCGCGCTGGGGAACAGCGGGGATGCGCAGGCAGTTCCGGCATTGATTGGGGCGCTTCACGATAGCGAGCCGCTGGTTCGTGGGCACGCGGCCTGGGCGTTGGGCCGAATCGGTGGGGAGCTGGCGCACGAGGCATTACAGAGTACGCTGCTTCAGGAAGCCGATGAGCAGGTGTGCAAGGAGGTGCATTGTGCTCTGGCGATGCTGGATGAGAGTGTGATGAAAGCCA
>JAFMRP010001007.1 GCA_017354095.1 Ktedonobacteraceae bacterium | reverse complement strand
AGTGATTTGAGTGACATCGGTGACCTCCCTATCGACGTAGCAACAAACTATCCATTTCCATCAATCTTAATTGATGAGGTCTAGACTCTCTCTTGGACTTCGCCACCAGGATCAAATGTTGGGATGAACCGTAATTTACGCCGGCGTTAATAACGGGATTTTCTCATGGTTATCATCAGGTATGGTGATAAGCTCTCAACAGCGCTGACGATGAAAACATGATATGATAAGACCAAAGCATGTTTCGAAGTATGTGTCACGTGCCAGGGTGCTGCACAAAACGCCTTCTCTGGTGGAGACATCGTGCAGACAAGGGACGATCGCTCAACGAGCAACGTTACCCAGCGTACCAGCCAAGGGCGAGGATGCGCCTACAGGACGGAACGAGCAACCACCTTCATCCCGCTTCTGCCCATGGCAATGGCAGAGGTGACAGCGCTTCGTACTGCTCTCCAGATGCATTGATTGCCATCGATATTGCGGAGATCATCAGGAAAATGTGAAGAGCCAGCCATTGCAAGTGCTGCTGCTTGAGCGCTTCCATGCGGTATCTATCGTGCAGAGGAGTCTATCCTATGGAGACCAGGCCTACCCCTTTCTCGCCTTTGCCACCATCTGGCCAGGTGATCATTCCCATCGTCGGGATTGGCGCCTCGACGGGCGGGCTGGAAGCATTTACCCATCTGTTTGTACGCCTGCCTATCTCCACAGGGATGGCGTACGTCGTGATCCAGCACCTGGACCCGACGCATGCGAGCCTTTTGCCCTCTCTGCTGGCTCGTATCACCCCTATGTGATCTATCCCGGGTCTGCTTTTCTCACAGGCTCGTGTCCAGCCTGTCTCACACCGAATTGCGATACGAGTGATCTCAACAGAAGATCACTGCAAATGCTGCTACTGGACAATAAGCTGCTATTGGTTGTATCCTTCCAAAGGACCCGATAAAACGATGTATTGAGAACGTCGCGTGTGAGTTCGCCACAACTAGTAAGGAAGCGATGATGGCATCCAGCGATAGCAAAATCCTCTCTGAACTACGTGGGTTGGTACTGCGGAGCGCAGAACTGCGCCAGGAATTCGCGAGGACCGCCGCCGAAGTCGATGCGCGAGGAGTGGACCCCGCAGACAATCTACGCCGCCTCTGGGAGACCGGACTGAACGGTATCAGCGTACCACGGGCCTATGGCGGCCTGAGCGATGGTACCATGGGCTTTGGCTTTGAGGCCTTGACCGAAACCGTCATCAACGTTTCAGCAGGAGAAGGCAGTACCGGGCAGATCTATTTCACGCAGGCTCTGGTCGCGCGAGAACTGCTGCATCCGCAGGTGACGTTACCAGAAACCACACGCCAGCAACTGGCACACGAGATCTTGCAAGAGAATGTTCGCTTCGTCTCCTCCAATGCGGAGGCTGGTACCAGCGGTCGCGTCACCTCGCGCCAGGTAGATGGCGGCATTGTCCTCAATGGAACGAAAACCTTCAATACGGCCAGCGGAGGCGCTCGCTATGCCTTAGTTGGCCATCTGTTAGAGGGGATGGCGGGGATGCATATGGCGTTGGTGCGCCTTGATGATCGTGCTGTCAAGCAGCATCACGACTGGGACAACATGGGTCAACGTGCTACGGAGAGTCAGACCATTACCTATGAAGAGGTTTTCGTGCCGGATGGCTGGCATTTTCATATGCCTCCTTTGGTTGGGTCACTGTTAATACCGCTGGCGTTTAGTATGCACGGAGCCATGTTGTTGGGAATCGGGAGAGGCGCCTTCGACGAGATGCTTGCGTATGTGCGCAAGAGTCAGCGCACGATTTTTCCTAGCAGCAAAAGCAGCGATGAGGACCCGCTAATGCGTCTGCGCGTTGGAGATCTTTCGATCGCTCTGGCTGCGGCTCATGCCCTGCAACGTGAGGTAGCGCGCCAAGCCGAGGATGTGGAAGAGGGAATGGATATCACCGAACTGCTGATTCATGCCTCGCGGGCCAAAGTGGCTAGCATCGAGGCAGCATTGAAAGTGACCAACGAAATGTATGAACTGACAGGTGCGCGCAGCACTGCAAGCACCTATCGTTTTGATCGCTTCTGGCGCGACGCACGTACGTTCTCGGTACAGACGCCCATCGACCTGAGGCGGCTTGCGGTGGGTGTGCATGAGTTACAGGGGCAAATGTGGTCCACAACCTGGGATCAAGCGATGCGGGGGAGGGTTTAGCTCATTCGAGGTCGAGTTGAGAGAGAGCAGCAACGGTACAAGGAAGTTCGCTGAGGGAAACATGCTGGAGAATCCAGAGGTTTGGATCGTTGCTCAACAGGGTGTGTTCCAGGTGTTTATGCTATGTAGCAAACTGGCTCATCCTCACAAAAAATGAGCTTGGTTGATTGTGACAAAAGAGCTCTCTCTTGAGGGAGCACGATGAGGGAAGATGCGTAGAAACGGAAGCCGATGCTAAACCCGGCAGAGGACGCGCAGCCGCAGGAGATCGAAGTCCGCCCGCCCGAAGACGATCCGTTTCTGAAGTTTGAGGCAGTTGACCTGCGCCTCGACCTGTCCGTTGCTCCACTCTGAAGTAAAGGTGGCGCGGACAGCCGACTCGTCCTGGCGAATACCTTTCGCCATTTTGCGCAGTTCGGGAAGGCCGCTCTCTTCAGCCTGGACGAGCCATGCATCTAAATCTCCAACTCGATGCTCAGCCAACATCAGCACAAATTGTTGTGCTAACTGGTAAGCGGCTTCCAAATCAGGATGGCTTTGGCGAATGTGCTCGACCGATTTCCTCTGCCGTTCATCGAGTTTTTCCTCCCGGCTCACCATGAGCCAGGAGGCACGTGTCGGA
>JAFMRP010000202.1 GCA_017354095.1 Ktedonobacteraceae bacterium | reverse complement strand
CATCAAGTGTACCGGGACAGGCGCGCCCCCACTGACGACCGAGCGCAGCGAGGAGAGATCAAAGCTGCTAAATTCGGGATGCTGCAGCATCGCCATCAGCATCGTTGGCACCGCGCCCAGCCTGGTGCAGCGCTCACTGCTGATAATCTGCAACATTTTTTTTGCGTCGAATGCCAGCATCGGATGCAGCGTCGAGCCGCTGTACAGTGTGCCGAGTACAGCCAGAACACAGCCGCCGACGTGAAAATAAGGCATAGCCGAGCAGTCGTGCTCGCCCTCCCGCTGGCCCCACTGGCTTGCAAAAAATGCCGCGTTATTGACAATATTGTAGTGGGTCAGCACGACTCCCTTGGGGAAGCCGGTCGTGCCCGACGTATATTGCATCATTACAGGATCATGCGCCTTCACCGACCGCTCGTGCCTGCGCAGCTCCCCTTCGCTGATATACGCGCCCCTGGCCATCATCTCGCGAAATAGCTCCGGTCGCCAGTCAAGATGCCCCGACCATCCCGGCCCCGGTATGCCGATCAAACCAACATAGCGCAGGCTGGGCAGGCGCTCGCTGCTGACCTCACCATATCTCGTGCCCGCTGTGACCAGCGATCGCACGGTCTCCAGGCAGTCATGATCGCGGATGCGTGCCATAAAGAAAAGCGCGGCCACATCGCCTTGCTTGAGCACATATTCTAACTCCGCGGCCCTGTATGCCGGATTCACCGTCACCAGTACCAGGCCCACCTTGGACGCCGCCATCTGCAATAATAACCACTCCGGCACATTGGCCGCCCATACCGCCACATGTTCACCTCGCTTCAGACCCAGCGCCAGCAGCCCCCTGGCTACCTCGTCCACCATCTCACGATACTCACGATAGCTCCAGCGGATATCAAGCGCACCACCAAATTCAGGATAACAGGAATAAACCACAGCTTCACGGTCGGGAAATTCACTAGCGCGACGATCTAAGAGGTTGCCCACAGTCATTTCAAGTAGAGGCTCGCCAGTCTTCTCAGCCTGCCAGTATGACAGGCCTTCATGCGTCATACCCATCCGTGTATCTCCTGTTCGCTAGCCTGGTGTAATAAGGGGCCAACACCTACCTTCAACAGCACATACAAAGGACTACTCAGCAATATTACATGCACCCTATGCAACTGTCAAGAATTCAATAGTAAATCCCGTAAACCCACTATATCCTCTTTTGATCATTATGTCCTGCATAGCGGCGTACGCAAAACCTTGACAATCTCCTCCTTCAGGGTGAATACTGTCTGCAAAAGGCACAACTCCCCGAACACTTAAACACCGCGAAGGAGCTTCATCGATGTTCGATAAAAGCAAGCTAGGCCATAGCTTTCCCCCGTTCACAATCGAGGTGGAACGCTGCAAAATTCACGAACTGGCACAGGCCATCGGCGACACCAATCCTATTTATCACAGCTGCGAAGCCGCACAGGAAGCTGGTTACCAGGATATCCCCCTTTTCCCTACCACGCCCACCGTCTTTTCCTTCTGGGGTAACACCCACCTGGGCAGCCAGTTAGCCAGCGCCGGAATCAACGTCATGCGCATATTGCATGGCGAGGAGCAATACGAATACCTGGCCCCTGTCTATCCCGCCGATACGCTGACCGGCATAACAACCATTATCGAGGGCAAAACGCGCCAGGGCCGCGACGGCTCCTCCATGGACATCCTGACCACCGAGACACGCTATACCAACCAGCACAATCAGCCCGTTTTGAACGCCAGAACCACCGTCGTTGTACGCGAATAGCTGGTAAACCCGATGTGCAATTTATGTATATGCCATAAGGAGAATCGCAATGACCACCCAGATTAGCCCCAAGCGTTACTTTGAAGATGTGCAGGTTGGCGACGAGATCCCGAAGCTGGTCAAAGATCCCGTGACACACCTGCAACTGGTACGCTATGCCGGCGCATCAGGCGACTTTAACCCCCTGCATACCGATCCCAAGATCGGCGAGATGATCGGTGTCGGCGGCATCATCGCGCACGGCATGCTCATCATGGGCTTCGTCGGCCAGCTGCTCAGCGACTATGTCGGACCAGCAGCGCTGCGCAAATTCAATGTGCGCTTCAAGGGTATGACGCACCTCGATGACGTGATTACCTGCTCGGGCACGATCACCAAAAAATATGAAGAAAATGGCGAGGGACGCATCGAAGGCAAGGTCCAGGCTGCCGACCAAAACGGCGACCTCAAGGTCTCCGGTACCTTCACCGCCGCTCTCCCCCGGCGCGGCTAACAAAAACAACAGACCTGCCTGGGATCAGGCATCCTGTATCCCTCACCTCTCTCAAGCCCTCACCCAAATGTAAGGCCACCCCTTGCGGGTGGCCGGGGGGCGCGGGTGGCCAGGCTGGAGGGTCGGCTTCCCTGCCAATCCTCGTCCTCATTGGACTATAACAACTTATCCAGCGTAATCGGCAGATCTCGAACGCGGGTGCCGGTTGCGTGATAGACGGCATTAGCGACTGCGGCAGCCGTTCCCACAATTCCAATCTCTCCCAGTCCCTTCGAGCCCATCGGATTGTAATGCAGATCCTCATGGTCGGTCCAGAACACGTCAATGGTACCGACATCGGCGTTGGTCGCGATATGATAGCCCGCGAAGTCATGGTTCACGATGTCGCCAAAGCGCGGGTCCCGCACGCTCTCCTCGCACAGCGCCATCGATAACCCCATCGTCATCCCGCCCAGCAACTGCGAACGGGCCGTCTTTGGATTGATGACGCGGCCGACATCGAAAACACCTAGCAATCGTGGAACACGAATCTCTCCGGTATCCATATTGACGCGCACCTCGGCGAATTGCGCTCCAAAGGCATGCATGGAGAACTGCTGCGCCTCGGGATTCTCTCCCACCTCGCCCCTTGCTTCAAGCCCATCAGGAGGAACAATGCCACCGTACTCGTCGTACAGCTTTGCGCGCAGCTTCTGTGCAGCATTGAAGATTGCCCACCCCCACGAGGAGGTGCCCGATGATCCCCCGGCCAGAAAAGCCCTCGGCAGGGAGCTATCACCAATCTCAAGTTGCACGCGTTCCACAGGTGCTTCAAGCGCGTCCGCCGCGATCTGAGTCAGCGCCGTCCAGGCCCCGGTCCCAATATCCGAAGCATCGATGCGCACCAGGTAGTTTCCCGCATGGTCGACCTGCGCGGTCGCGGTCGCAGGAAACTGGTAACCTGGATACGTTGATGCGGCGACTCCTGTTCCGACGAGCCAGCGCCCATCACGCCGCACTCCAGGAGCGGGGTCGCGCTGTGCCCAGCCGAAGCGCCGTGCTCCCTCCTGCAGGCACGTGATAAGCCCCCTGCTGCTGAAGGGATGCCCGGTCTCGGGATCAATTTTTGGCTCGTTGCGGATGCGCAGCTCAATTGGATCGAGCCCACAGGCAATCGCCGTCTCGTCCATCGCTGACTCCAGCGCGAACATTCCCGGACACTCGCCCGGTGCGCGCATGAACGATGGCACGGGCACGTCGAGCAGTGCTAGCCGGTGTGTGGTGCGCCTGTTTGGCGCGGTGTACATCATCCTTGTCGCCACGGCGGTCTGCTCGGCAAACTCGTGGATCGTCGCAGTCTGTTCAATAACATCATGCGCGATTGCGGTGAGATGGCCGTCACGATCGGCTCCAAGACGGATGCGCTGGATGGTCGGAGTGCGATATCCGGTCAGCGCGAACATCTGTTGCCGCGTAAGGGCGAGCTTCACAGGTCTTTTGGCCATCTGTGCCGCCATGACGGCGAGAATCGTGTGCGGATGCGTGAAGGCTTTGGAACCAAACCCGCCACCGACAAATGGCGCGGTAACACGCACACGCTTCGGTGGGAGCCCGAAGGCGATGGCGACGTCATCCTGGACCGATTGCGAACCCTGGTTTGAGTCATAAAGCCTGACTTCGCCATCCCTCCAGATAGCAGTCGTGGCATGCGGTTCGAGCGGATTATTGTGTTCGGTGGGTGTTGTGTAAACATGATCGAGTGAGATGGCTGCGTCGGCCAGCGCGGCCTCGACATCGCCGCTCTCTGTATCGGTTACGTAGTCACCATCGAGGCGCTGCGGCTCGTAGAGATCAACGCGGTCGTCGCGCAGCTCAACGTCGTGTGGCTGCTCTTCGTAGCGTACAACGACGAGGCTTGCTGCCTGGCGTGCGATCTCAAGTGTCTCAGCGACCACGGCTGCGACTAACTGGCCATAATAGGCAATGGCATCCGATTGGCATACCGCCAGTTCGGCGTTGTCAAGCGGGATGAGCCGTGGCGCGTTCTCGTGCGAAATGACGGTAATGACCCCGGGTAGCGCTCGCGCCGCGCTGGCATCGATCGATACAATCCGCCCCTTGGCGATGGTGCTTTGTACCGGAACCGCGTAGGCCACGTCCCTGGTCAGGTACTCGTAGGCGTATTTCGCCGCTCCGGTGACTTTTTGTACTCCATCAACACGATTGAGGGGCGCGCCGGTTGAGCGCATGATGAGTTGCGTCTTCATCGCTTCTCTTCCTCCTCCGCCAGGTCAAGCAGGGCTCGTACCAGGGCGCTGCGAGCAAGCGGGACCTTGAACGCGTTGCCTGGCAATGGCTGCGCTGCGTTCAGCTCAGCTTCGGCGGCCCGCCTGAACATCTCTTCGGTCGCTGGAGCACCACGCAGCATGTCCTCGGCCCGCGTTGCCCGCCATGGCTTGTGCGCGACTCCTCCGAGCGCGATGCGTACATCTTGAACCTTTCCATCAGCTACGTCGAGTGCCGCGGCAATCGAGACAAGCGCGAAGGCATAGGACGCGCGGTCACGCACTTTGCGATAGTAAGAATGCTTCGCGAATGGCAGCTCTGGCAGGTCGATGGCTGTGATCAGCTCGTCTCGCTCCAGTACGGTGTCGCGTTGAGGCTCGTTGTCCGGCAGGCGATAGAACTCAACGATGGGAATTGCCCGCTCCCCACGCGGCCCGAGGACACGCACAATGGCGCCAAGCGCGACCAGCGCGACTGCCATGTCTGAGGGGTGCGTGGCGATACATGCCTCCGATGCACCCAGGATCGCACTGTCACGCTGATAGCCCTCGCGCGCGGAGCAGCCGCTTCCCGGTGCCCGCTTGTTGCACGGCTTCGAGATGTCCTGGAAGTAGACGCAGCGTGTCCGCTGCAGCAGATTGCCTCCTGTTGTGGCGGCGTTGCGCAGCTGGCCCGAGGCGCCCGCGAGCAGCGCCTGCGCGAGCAGAGGATAGCGTGTGCGAATGGTGCGGTCGGCCGCGAGATCAGCGTTGCGTACCATCGCGCCAATACGGATGCCGCCATCGGGGAGCGCTTCGATGCGGTCGTAGGGTAGGCGGGTGATATCAATCAACACATCTGGCTGCCTCACCCCGAGCTTCATATGGTCAACAAGGTTCGTTCCTCCCGCGAGAAAGGCCCCATTCGGTGCCCGGGCAAGGAGCGCGACGGCGTTGGTTGCGTCACGCGCGCGTTCATAGCGAAAAGGATTCATCGCCGTCCCCCCTTCCCTGCTTTCTGCAACCGTTGCGCTTCTTGTGCTTGCTGGATAACATCCTTGATCGCCGGTACGATATTGACATAGGCGGCGCAGCGACAGAGATTGCCACTCATACGCTCACGGATCTCGTCGTCATCAAGAGTCACGTGCTCATCTGCCAGATCAGCGCTCACTATGCTGGGCCAGCCAGCCTCAGCCTCGCGCAGCATACCAACTGCCGAGCAGACCTGCCCCGATGTGCAGTAGCCGCACTGGAAGGCGTCGTGCTCGATGAACGACTGCTGCAAGGGGTGCAGGTGCTCACTATCTGTCGCTAATCCCTCGATCGTGACGATCTCAGCATCCTGGTGCGCGACGGCAAGAGCAAGACAGCTATCGATCCGCCGCCCATCAACCAGGATGGTGCAGGCGCCACATTGCCCATGATCACAGCCCTTCTTGGAACCGGTCAGTCCAAGCCTCTCGCGCAGCACGTCCAGCAGGGTCGTCCGGGTATCAACGGTTAGTCTGTATATCTCCCCGTTCACCCGCAGGGTAATCTCAAGGTCCATATATTTCTCTTCCCTCCTTTTACTGTTCTCACGTTTTTCATCCCGCGGATGATACCATGGGCAAGGTAAACCAGAAGGTCGCTCCGTGACCAGGCATACTCTGCACCCCCACATTGCCATGTTGACGCTCAATCAGCGCCCGGCAAAGATAGAGCCCTAATCCTAAGCTGAGATCCAGCTCGTGCTGGACAGTCCTCCCCTTGGCGCGGTAGAAGCGATCCCAGATATGCTCTTGCTCTTCAAGAGGGATACCCGGCCCTTCACCACGCACGGAGACCCGCGCAGTCTGGTCTTCAACCGTCAGTTGTACGGTCACTGGTGCTATCGGAGGCGAATAAGCCAGCGCATTCTTCAGATAGGTGGTGAAGACCTGGATGACCCGCTCGACATCAGCCAGCACAGGTACCTCTTGTGCTGCTGTCTCGCTACGGAATACAATCAAACGTTCAGGCATCAATCGCCGCTGCCTGTCCACGACCTCGTTGAGCAGTGTGAGCAGGTTACAACGTTCAAGATGTAGCTCAAGCTGGTTGGTTTGGATACGCGCGTCATCGATGATGTCATTGATCATGCGCTGCTGGAGACGGGCGCTCTGTGAGGCGGATGCTAGCGGCCGCTGAGCTCGCTCGACATGCTCGCTTATATCCCTGGCCTGCGCCTCAACCTGGCGGTTCAACTGCTCTAAACGGCGCTGGGCTAATTGAAGATTGCCTAAGATGCCCGTGAGAGGGGTGCGCAGTTCATGGCTGGCCAGAATCAAGAAGTCTTTGCTGAGGTGCTGCACTTCGTTCAGCATGCGTTCTCTGGTATGAGCCTCGGCTTGCTCATGCATATAGTTGAGACATTCCACAATCAACATCGCCTGAGTCGCGACAGCTTTTACCAGCTCGATCTCCTCCGGTGTGTACACACTATCTACGCCCTCCTTGATAATGCAGAGCATCCCTACAAGCTGCGTCCGGATATACAGGGGGATGATCAGCAGGCTCTTGGTGGAAAATTCCTCAAGGCCAGGCAGGATGCGCATGCTATCGCCTCGCTGCAATACCTCCTTATTGGCGAAGAGACGGGCAATCTCTTCCTCCTCAAAAATCTCCGAAAGCGTAATGTGCCCGCTAGTTGCTCGTTCAGGCACTTCTCGTTCAGCGGTGAAACCACTACCCGTAACATAATAGTAAATCCCCGTTGAATCCAGCGCCTTGAGCGTCACCCGCTGGCAATCCAGGATGCGCCGGATCACATCCACCAGCTGCTGGGCAATGAAGATCACAGGAGGCGACAGGAGAAAGGATCTCTCAGGCAAGGCGTGTGCGACCTGCTCAGGAATATGTTCTGGAAGTTGCGTGATAGCTTTGATCAGCGTTACTATCGCCTCATGAACCCGCTGGAGATGCAGGGCTTTCTTATAACGTGGTGAAATCTCATGAAAGATAAATACCTTCCCCCTGGTATGCCCCCTGGCACCAGGTAGAGGCGAGCAGGTCTCGTTCATCTCGATCTTCCGTCCCGAAGGGACCTGGAGCGTGACGACTGTCTCCACTGGACTGGATCCCGTCTTTTCATTGGGCATAGGTTTCATGTGCCCATGTTCTGGAGAGAGTGATCCCTGCTGCTCACTGCAAAGCACATAACGCCTAAGAAACTCCTGGCAGTCTCTTCCCAGACACTGGCGTTCAGACGACACCTCAAAAAGCTTCAAAGCCGCGGCATTGATCTGGCGAATCTTCCCCTCCCGATCACAG
>JAFMRP010001006.1 GCA_017354095.1 Ktedonobacteraceae bacterium | reverse complement strand
TTCAGAGCAAAATTGCTATTTTGCTGCCTTTGTGCCCTCGAATCCTCCTGCCTGCAAGGGCTGATCACGATCTCTTTTGTACAAGTCGCAACGGGCTGAAAGCGTTGGGACCAGTATGTGTAGGGCGTTGTCCAGCGATCAGAGAAGATGAACACCCAGAATAAAGTGCGAGTTGGAGAGAAGGCTGTTTTTCTCTCTAGCATTGAGAGCGAGGAACGTACGGGTTCCTTTTCCCGCCATTCCTTGCACACGGTGGGCATCTTTTCCTCATCCATTGTTGAGAGGCGATATCCGATGGTGTTATGTGTCCCAGTGAGGGGAGAAGTACCACAAGGTGTGGCTTCAAGAGTGATGGGCTGACAGTTCAATTGACAGTAACAACACCGGATTTATTGGGACAGAGTCGAATGTTCATAAACATCGGAAGGACAGATTGAGCGTGATTGTACTGGTGAATGGTTCAGGAAAAGCCCGAAAAAGGGCAGATGTTGACAGAAGATGTCAGCATCTCCTGGCTATACTATCTGGGCTGTGGTAGCACAGGGTGATGGGCTGTTGAATGAGCCCAGGTATTTCAGAAAGGAATGTGCTGCGTGAATTTTGACCCGCACAATTTAGATCACCTTGGGATGCAAGTGTTAGCTATGAAGGAGCTGGGGCGTGAGTTGAGGGAGATGAAGCCGGATAAGCCCTATCCGTCTGAGGAAGAGTTATCGCGCCACGAGCGTTTTCAAGGCGTTATCAGGCGCTGCGGCGCGCTGCTGGTGCGCCTGGGACGGCGGCTGGAGCGTGTAGGGCTGAGGAAGAGAGAACAGCGCGCGCCGGGGCGTCCGCGCGAGAATGCGCTCTGGCGAGTGTAGTTATCATAGAAGGTGTCCGAGAAAGCTTTCTCGGACACCTTCTTGCTGTAAACAACTATTTTCCCCATTGGATATATTTATGTTCTAATCGTCCGACGACGATCCAGACGGAGAATGGGCTTACCGAGGTCAATCTTGTCCACAACTGTTTTGTCGCTGGTGGCGTTCCCTCCGCGATTGGCGTGCGAGCCTGCCAGAAGTTGATCTTTGATGATAACTCATACTTTCTACCCATCTGTTTGCCCCGGGGGTAGAGGAGACCGGAGGGCTACATGGCCGCAAGTGTAGTGGGGGGCAAAATTCCGTGCAAAAAAGCGTCACAAAGCGTCACAGCGGCTTCCCGGGCCGATTCACAAGCGTCACGGTAAGCGTCACAAAGCAGCACAAAGCGTCAGAAGCGTCACAGTCGCTTCAGAGGCTGGATGAGGGGTGGGTGTGCTATAGGGTGGATTTTGTCAAAACTCGTGCAGAAAAGCTACATAAAGCTACAGAGCCGCTTCCCAGGCCGATTCAGAAGCTACATAAAGCTACATGGAAGCTACATATGCTACAGAGCCGCCTGTAGAGCGGGATCAGCGGATTTTTCATTGATGTTATTGGATATAGATCGATAGATTGGCATGAATTGAGAGTGTGGGATTTGAAGAGGAAGGTGTTTTTGCTTGTGGGGAGTTGGAGTGTTGGAGCGTTGGGATTTGTGGGGTTTGAGCTGTCGATGGGGTTGGTGGTTGTTGGATTTAGCTGGAGTTGCTCATCTCTTGACAATCTATGAGGTACTCGTTAGACTAGGGGAGATATGAGCTTATAATGAGGTGGATCAGGAGGAGTAGGAGCGTCGGGCCGCAAGAGAAGAAGGATCACTGGCTGCGAGTCCTTCCCGGTATCGGTCGCGCCGAAGGTCGCCTGGGAGCCTGAAAACCAGCCCGTTGTATGGCGGGGGAATTTTCGCGGGAGCGCCCGTTAACGCGCGTTTTGAGGATCAACGTTTGTTGATTGAAACAAGGTGGTACCACGAGCTTATGCCCTTTCTCGTCCTTGACGGGGAAGGTTTTTTTGTGTTTATTCAGGAGGGGACATGATCGAGCAGGAGAAGCAGAAGAGCGAGGAGACGGCACTGCCCAGAGCCTATGATCCGCAGGCTGTGGAGGCTAAATGGTATCGTTTCTGGGAAGAGGGAGGCTATTTCAAGCCTCGTCCCAATCCGGCGCGCAAGCCTTTTGTGATCAGTATGCCGCCACCCAACGTGACCGGCGCGCTTCACCTGGGGCACGCGATCACCGCGACCGTCGAGGATATTCTGATCCGCTATCACCGTATGCGTGGTGATGAGACATTGTGGGTGCCTGGTGAGGATCACGCTGGTATTGCGACGCAGACGGTTGTCGAGCGCCAGCTGGCCAGGGAGGGGACTGATCGTCACAAAATCGGGCGCGAGGCCTTTCTGGAGCGTGTCTGGCACTGGGTGGGGCAGTATAAGAGCCGCATTCAGGATCAGCATCGCCGCCTTGGGGCTTCGTGCGACTGGTCGCGCGAGCGTTTCACCCTTGACGAAGGACTTTCCGAAGCGGTGCGTGAAGTCTTTGTGAGCCTGTACGAAGAGGGGCTTATCTATCGTGGCGAGCGCATCATTAACTGGTGCCCGCGCTGCATGAGCGCTATCTCTGATCTAGAAGTGAACCACGTCGATACCCAGGGAACCCTGACCTATGTGCGCTATCCGCTCAAGCCAGTTGAGGGGCATCCTGGACCGGAGTATATCAGCGTCGCCACCACGCGGCCAGAGACCATTCTGGGTGATACAGCCGTAGCGGTCAACCCGCGCGATGTTCGCTATAAAGATATGATTGGGCGGCTTGCTATTCTGCCGATCATCGGGCGTGAGATTCCCATTGTCGCCGATGAGGCTGTTGATCCTGCTTTTGGTACTGGCGCGGTCAAGGTCACGCCCGCCCATGATCCAACCGACTTTGAGATTGGGCAGCGCCA
>JAFMRP010001005.1 GCA_017354095.1 Ktedonobacteraceae bacterium | reverse complement strand
TTCGGGGATGTGCCAGAGCGAGATCACAAACACGATCAGCGCCAGCGGCACGTTGATGAAGAAGACCCAGCGCCAGTTGGCATATTGCACCAGCCATCCACCCAGAACCGGGCCCAGCACGGAGGTGACCGAGGTAAAGCCTGACCAGGTACCGATGGCGCGTCCCCGTCGCTCCTCCTCAAATGAGGCGCTGATAAGCGCGAGGCTGCCCGGAACGAGCAGCGCGGCCCCGATGCCCTGTATGGCTCGCGCGATGATTAACTGGCTGTTATTGAGCGAGAGGCCACACCAGACCGAGGCAAAGGCGAAGAGGGCCGTGCCAATGGCGAAGAGGCGGCGACGTCCGAAACGATCACCCAGCGCGCCTCCAACCAGGATGAGCGAAGCCAGAAAGAGCGCGTAGGCTTCCACCACCCACAGTACATCGGTCGCGGAGGCCCGGAAATCGTGCTGTAACGCAGGCAGGGCAACGTTGACCACAGAGCCGTCGATAAAGGCCATGCTGGAGCCAAGGATCGTCGCCAGCAGCACCCAGGTCCCGGTTCTGGCCCGCGCGGGCGCGACACAGGGCGCGGCGCACTTGATCACGCCTTCGTCGCACGGCGATTTGATAGAGTTGAGCATGTTCGAGCCTTTTTCTTGATAAGAGTTACGTTTCCATTGGTCTATGCTAGTAGTATAGATAGTATAGAATTTTGTCGTGGTGTAGGGCGAGGACGTCGGGGTGAGTTTTTTTAGGGCGAGGGATTTGCGGGGTTTCAGGCAGAGATGGAAACCGAGGTGAGCTTCGCCTGGCGAGGCTGGCATGTTCAGTCGTCTGGTACCACGCTCGCTGCAGCTTCGATCTCTGCCGCAAGCCACCGCAAGGTCTCGCGCAGGGCTGCGGGTTCGCGGACCACAAAGGGTATGCCCAAGCCCGCCAGCAGACGAGCCATCCAGGGCAGATCCGCAACCTCGACGCGGAAGAGCACCCCGCCGTTTTTCTCCTCAAAAGTCCCATTTGTACTGCGCATCCGTCGCTGCGCCTCTGGCAGTGTGGTCTGGAGCCACACTTCGATGCGCCATTGCCTTTTCACCGTAGCGAGCGCTCTCTGCACCTCTGCGAGCGCGGGAAAATTGACAGCCGGAGGAAACGTTTCGCTCGTCATTTCAATAGAGATGATGCGATCCAGGCGAAAGAGGCGTTGCTCCTGGCGCAGATGACAGTAGCCGATGGTGTACCATAAGCCCAGGTGATAGGCGATGCCATAGGGATCAAAGGCCCGCTGCGTGAGTTCCTCCTGTGACGAGCGATAGTGCAGAAAGACCCGTTGCCCGCTCTGGACCGCAGAACTGAGCACCATCACTGCCTTGCCCGAGGGAGCAGTGAGGGCCGTGCTGCCCTCGAAAGCCACTGCCTGTTCCACGGCCTGGATGCGAGCACGTGTCGATGCGGGAAGAACGCGCTCGATCTTGGCCAGCACACCTTCAAAAGAGGGTGCCGCCCGCTCCAGGCCAGACTCTTTCGCCACCAGCAGCGAAAGGGTGAGAGCGAGAGCTTCATCCTCGGTAAAAATCAAAGGCGGCAGTTTATAGCCCGCGCGTAGACGATAGGCTCCATAGCGACCTCGCTGAGCCTCCACAGGAATCCCCATGTCCACGAGTGTCTGGATGTATTGACGAACCGTGCGGATATCTACCTCCAGTCGACGCGCCAGTTCCGCGCCAGTCATGCGCCCGTAGGATTGGAGGAGTTCTAAGACGGTCAGCACGCGGGCTGTGGGACGATAGACCAATTTGCAGACTCCTTCTCTGAAAATTGCCTCAATTAGGAGCGATTCTATCAGCTTATCGGTTTATGATCAAGAGCGAAGAGGATAGGAGAAGCGGAAGAAATGAGTGAATTTTCTCAAAGTTGAACAGATGAAGAAGAAAGAACGTGATCTGCGCCCATATCTTGCGGCAGGAGTGACGATGGTGCTCTGGGCATCGTCGTACCCTGGCATTCGCGCGGGACTCCACGCCTATTCGCCCGCGCACCTGGCAGTCTTGCGGTATGCAGCGGCTTCCCTCACGTTAGGTGGCTATGCTCTGGTGAGGCGTCTGCGCCTCCCAGGGGTTCGCGATCTGGTGAAGATCGCGCTGCTTGGTCTGATGGGGATCGCGTACTACGGGGTGGCCCTGAATACAGGGGAGTTGAGTGTGCCGTCAGCCGAGGCAAGCTTTCTGATCAACACGGCACCGATCTTTGTGGCCCTGGTGGCGAGAGCCTGGCTAGGTGAGCGGTTGCACCGCCTGGGCTGGCTGGGGATGCTCATCAGCTTTTCCGGAGTCGCGGTGATTGCCTGGAGTAGAATGACGGGATTGCTCGTGGATGCACACGCTCTCCTCATCGTCAGCGCGGCGTTTGCCTTTAGCCTGTATGTGGTTGGTCAGAAGCCCTTGCTCACACGCTACACCGCTGTCGAGTTTGCCACCTATGCAGTCTGGACAAGCGCGTGTTGCTTGCTCGTCTTCTTTCCAGGGTTGCCGGAAGAAATGCGGGCAGCTCCGCTTCCCGACACCTTTGCCGTCATTTACCTGGGTGTGTTTCCTGCCGCGCTTGGCTATATCACCTGGGCTTATGCCCTGGCTCATCTTCCAGCTTCCAGAACCGCCAGCTTTTTGTATCTGCAACCCCTGCTTGTCCTGGGCATTGCCTGGGTCTGGCTGGGGGAATGGCCCTCCTGGCTTGCTCTTTGTGGGGGGGGGTTGGTCCTGGCCGGCGTCATGGTGGTAAACGCACACAGGCAGGGGGAGGCTTCAGCCTCTCCCCTGCGTGATCGTTCGGAACGCCTTCGGGCATCTCGTGACGCCGGGCTTGATGGA
>JAFMRP010000201.1 GCA_017354095.1 Ktedonobacteraceae bacterium | reverse complement strand
CTGGGAGGATTTTGTGCGCCAGCGTATTATGGAGCCGCTGGGCATGACCGGCAGCAATTTCGCTACCGATGCGTCCCGGCAGACATCTGACTATGCCATGCCTTATAAAAAGATCAAGGGCGAGGTGCGACTGGTTGATTTCTATGATAAGCTGGCGGCTATCGCGCCGGCAGGGGCCATCAATTCCAGTGTAGCCGATATGAGCAAGTGGGTGCTGCTCCAGCTCAACAAGGGCAAGCAGGGTGAGACACAGCTTATTTCTGAGGCCCGGCTGGGGCAGATTCACACGCCATATATGCTGGTTCCCGATCCACGTAAGTATACCGAGGTGCATTACGCAAGCTATGGGCTTGGCTGGTCCATCAATTCTTACCGTGGGCACCTGGTAGTCCAGCATGGTGGCGGCATCGATGGCTTCAGCGCTCTTACCATGCTCTTCCCCGATGACAATATTGGCATGGTGGTACTGACTAATCGAGAAGGTTGTCCTGCCCATACGGTGGTTGCCTTCAATGCTTTTGAGCGTCTGCTGGGGCTGAGCGAGACGCCCTGGAGCGAGCGCTTTAAGAAGGAGGTCGATGAGCAGGAGGAGATGCTGGAGAAGGGCAAGCAGGAGAGTGCATCGAAGCGTGTGCTCGATACGCATCCCTCCCACGAACTGAGCGCTTATACTGGCGATTTCGAGCATCCAGGCTATGGCCGGTTGAGCGTCACGCTAGAAGATGGGCACTTGCAGGTTATATATAATACAATGCAGTGCGAGCTAGAGCACTATCATTACGATATCTTCGATATAAATTACGAAGAATTTGAAGGGGTCGTGCTCAAGGCAGTCTTTACTATCGGTGTTGAGGGGGACGTTGAGAGTCTCGCTATCGGCTTGGGCCTTGATCCGGCGCTTGGACCTATCGTTTTCAAGCGGGTTGCCCAGGCGGGAGATGCTGAAAAAGCCTGACGTTGATCCTGTAAGTGAGAGGAGTAAACCAGGCCCCGTCACGGGGGCCTGGCATTTGTCCAGGGGCAGCCGGGAAGAGTGGGTTAAGGGCGGCAGAGATGAGCCATGGTGTGAAAACTGGTACTGAAACCCTTCACAACCCTTCACACCGCTTCCCAGGCCGATGCAACCCTTCACGATTCCCTACAAGATCGCCTGTAAGGCCGATGCAACCCTTCACAGATCTTAAGAGGCCGATTGGGAAGCTTTTGTGTTGATGCGTGTGAATGTGTAGATTGATGAAAGTGCACTTTTAGTGGTAGATACAAATATTTGCCCGGTGACGGAACGAGCGAGGTGTTCTGTTGCATTTTTGCAAACAGTTGAATTACGCCCGGATGATATGTTACCATTAATGAGGATAAAAACAGCAGTTCTCCTCCAAGCGAGCAGAGAGGTACAGTGATGAAAGACCAGGCATATTTGACGCCCCCACCACGTCGCATTGATTTTAGCTATGAGGAGCGCACTTTACTGAACACTGTGATTGACCTGTTAATTCCAGCGGACGACGATTTTCCCCCTCCTTCCAGCCTTCACCTGATTGACGATTTTCTCTCTTATTTACAGCCCGATGTCAGAAACAACACCAAACTAGTGCTCAGTGTGCAGCGGCTGCGTGCTGAGTTGCACGACCTGAATGCTTCGGCGGACGGCGACTTCTGTCAATCCTGCCCGGAGCAGCAGATGCGCCTTCTGCGTCACCTGGAACGCAGCGAGCCAGCTCTTTACCAGGCTCTCTGGACGCTGGCCAATCATTGCTACTATACGCGCCTGGCCACCCGGCAGCATATTTCTCTCGTCTGAACTATTTTTTCAACGGGCCAATAGCCTGGATGGCTGGCCCATAGTAATCGACCAGCCAGCTCTGCCTCTCCAGGGGCAGAGCCAGTTATCTATGGCGACCCTGCGATCTCCAGGCAGGGAATTTTTCCTGCCCACCCTTCCCAACTTTGTCACAATCCCTGCAGTATGGCATTTTCGTAGCTGCTTTCTGATTTGGTCGGAGAAAGTCTTGACACTTTACGATATATCGTTTATAGTATCTCTAGTGATAGCGATATATCGTATTGTCGATTAAGATATGGAAGGAGCTATACGATGTTTCACAAATTTGCTTTCCAGGGGCATGGAGGAGACTGGGAAGGCTGGACTCCCCCCTGGGAACAGCGTGAGATGGGTTGGAGGCACGGACCGCGCTTCTGGCGGCACGGTCCACACTTCTGGGGGCATGGGCCACACCACTTTGGCATGCGCCTCAGGCGTGGCCTCTTTGGTCATGGGCCATTTGGTCCTGGCGCCCCGTTCGGTCCGGGGGGACCGCTGCACGAAGCACGGCGTTTCTTTGGGCGTGGTGACGTCAAATACGCATTGCTAGACCTGCTGCAAGAGCGCCCGATGCATGGGTATGAAATGATGAAGGCTCTGGAGGAGAAATCTGGCGGCTTCTATACACCCAGCGCAGGAACCATCTATCCCACGCTGCAGATGTTGGAAGATCGCGGCCTGGTGACCGCGGAACTGGTTGAAGGAAAGAAAGTCTATAGTATTACGGAGTCTGGACGGCAGGTGCTGGAAGAGCGGCAGAAAGACGAGGAGAATTTCGAGAATCCGTTCGAGCGCTGGCAAGGACGGCGCGGGGGAAGGCAGTGGGCACCTGAGCTGCACGCACTGCGCAGTGAGGCCGGGGAGGTCGCGCGCCTCTTCGCCATCGCGGGCCGTATGTCCTTCTCTGATCCCGAGAAACTGGCTCGCCTGCGCGCGATAATCGCGCAATCGCGTCAAGACCTCTCAGATCTGATCTATGGTACCGGCCCGCAGCAGGGGCAGAGTGCTCCAGGGCCGCAGCAGCCACAGAGCGGCACCGAGCAGGCTGATTAGATTGGCCGCGCAATTTGAAGGTGCGTGTCGTCTTTAGCGGACGGCACGCACTTTGCGTTTGCTTCTCTTTTTTTATTTATGTCTCTTGCAGGGAAGATGGCTGTTTGCCACCTGGCAAGCTGATGCTGCGCACCTTCCGATAGCGCTGTTCGATGAGCTCATCAGCTACAGTTTTAGCCAGAGGATGAGCAGGATGGTCAGGATGTGTAAGAGCTGATCGAGCCAGATGGGGCCAATGAGCTTGTAGCGAGCCTTTAGCGCATCAACAACGAAGTGTGTGGCAAATAAGAGGAAGATAGCCAGCATGGATGGATGGGCAAAAAGCACAAAGACGGCGGTATAGGTGGCGCAATGATAGAAGTTGACCTCCCAACTTTTGCCTTTTTCAATACTCATCCAGGTGCTCTGAAAAGCAAAATCGCCGATAAAGTGGCAGGCCAGCCAGATAAGCAGGGGTGTAGTAGAAATTGCTGAAAACATGTGCGCGTTCTCCCTTATGGTACTTTTTATGAGTGTAGCTGATAGGGGGAGAACGCTCTATGAGTTGAAACACACGCGCAGTGTGAAAGCTTTCACACTGCGCGTGTGATAGGGGATAGCTATTCTGTCGCCTTCACCAGCCCTACCTGCCGGCGGTCTAATGGCCTCCCGGAGGCATCTCGCCAGGTGGTGCCGGAGAGATCGCGCAGCAACAGCAGTGCAGTGACCAGCATCCAGAAGCAGAAAGCCAGGTCCTGTTCTAGAAAGGCGCTATCGATCTGGCCCTGTAACATTGCTGCCAGCATGGCGCCGGCCAGGCCAACGGCCATCCAGCGCAGGTGTGGACTGTCGGCCAGTTGTGAGCGTGCCAGTTGCTTGATGATGCGTGCGAAGAGCCAGAAGAAGAGGATCAGCACGACACCAAAGGCCAGCAGGCCAAACACGCCCATGCTCACCCAGACGTGTAGAAAGACGTTGTGTGGGTGGGAGATATTTGGCTCGTCGGCAAGGCCGGTCGATGCATGCGTCACGGGATCACGAACAATCCAATATTTGTGCAGGTTATTCTTACATACCTTATTCGGGCTGTAGTGGCAGAGCCAGTTGTCCAGGCCATAGCCCAGCCAGGGGCTATCGTGGATCATATTGAGCGCACTCTGCCAGATGTAAGGGCGCTTGGCCAGCGAACTGATCCCCTTGGCATTGGTATGGCCATTCACAAACTCAGAGATCTGGGTCTGGAAAACGAAAGCGCTGATAATGAGCACCACGGCGAGGATACTGCCGGAAATCAGCAATACTTTGCGGTTACGAATAGCGAAAGCGATGATGAAAAACGCCGCAACTGGCACAGCGATCCAGGCTCCGCGTGAGTTACTCAGGTAGAGGGTATAGAACAGTGGCACACACAGTGCCAGCACAACCAGGCGGACGCGCCAGGAGATCCTGGCCATTAGTAGAGCCAGCGCTAGGGGAATGACATAATCAAAGAGTAAGCCGATGCTATTGGCGCTGCCATATACCGTATGTACGCGACGGATGCCATCCGCCTCTTTAACCAGGGTATTCTGGAAGAAGAGCATCTGCCCTATGCCGAGCAGCGCAATGACCATGCCCGTTCCCAGCAGCGCTACCAGCAGCCGTTGCAGGTCCTGTCGTGTGCGCAGGTAGCTCAGCGCCAGCACCACATACAGTAGTGGATCGAGCACTTCCTCGCGGAACGTACGCAGGGCTGGTTTCTGTGCATAAGCGATAGTGATTGATAGCCCTGCGACCAGCAGAAAGACCAGTATTGGCAAAAGGAACGGTCCGAGAAGGTTACGTAACCTCGTCCAGGATAAACGGCGCTCCTGGTGTATAAACAGGTGGCGTAAGAGTGCGACTAGTACACAGATGCCCAGCGTGATCTCGACCAGGCTGAAGCGCGAGCTGCCAATGATTGGCTTCTGATAGAAATAATAGGGTAATGTGAGCGGTAAAAGCGCGATGGCAAATGGTAGGCGATACCAGCAGAATATAGCGAAAAGCACTAAAAAGGGTAAAGCAAACAGTGGATTGGCATGAGGGAACAGGCCAATTGGTAGACTGGGATTACAAAAAATGTAATAGAGCGCTAGTGAAATGATCAGGCCTCCCTCGAAGAGCCGATCACTCCAGAAGTGAGAGGGGGGCGTTGTGCCGCCGCCCGTATTATGAAGGGGCAGAGGGGTTTCCCGACGATCATTCACATTTTGCATTTCCGCAACAACCGCCGATGAGAGAGATGTAGGATGACTCTTCATACAAATAACACCATACGCAATAAAAATAGTTTGAAGTAGCTTCTCTAGTACATAACGCATATCATCTATAAGATGACGCGGTGAGATGACTTTTGCGTTTCTATTGGCCCTGATTGAGGGGTGTAAGCCCGGCAATAGAGACACAAAAACATCGCTTCCTTTATAATACGAAGCGATGCCTGGTTGGTTTCGGAACAGGCCGGTTCGTGCTAGCGTTGGACGACCCAGATCTTAGCTGCTACGGCTTTGCTGATGCCAACTTCATGATCCTCGACCAGCAGTTTTACGTTTTCGGATGCAGGCTGCCCGGTCATTTCGCCGTTGCCTTGATCCAGTACGGTCAGAAGGGTGCCAGGGGTCAGACCTTTTTGGTGGAGATAGAGGATCAACGCTTCTTCGTCTTCCACGACCTCTGAAATCAGCAGAATTTTTACCTGTGCTTCTACAGGTATCGTGGAGAGGCGTACCGCGCCTTGATCCTTGAGGTAGCTACGGGCATTGGCGACGAGCCCTGGGATGGGATTGCCATGAGGGCAGGTGGTTGGCTGGTGCAGGCTGGTGACCACGCGTTCCTCGACCGCGCCCGAAATGAAATGTTCCAGGCGGCAGGCCTCTTCATGTACCTGGTGCCACTGCATACCGAGCATATCTACCAGGAAGCGTTCGGTCAGCCGGTGGCGGCGCAAGACAGCTTCAGCTGCGCGATTGCCAGCTTCCGTCAGTGTCACATGGCGCTTATTGTTCATCTCAACATAGCCTTTTTTAGCCAGGCGTTTCAACATCTCGGTGACCGTCGGAGCGGAGACTTGAAACCGCTCAGCCAGCCTGGCACCGATCACCAGTTCACCTTCCATGCTGATGTTGTAGATTGTTTCCAGGTACTCTTCAACGGTTGCGCTCAGCGCTTCTTCGGTTTTCATGAAATTATGCCTATTCTAGTAATGCAATAGAGACATCCTGACATAACATTGTAGCACATAACGGGTCCGCTCGTGCTGACCCCGCCTGTGCTGTTCAGTTATGGCCAACCCAAACATTTTTTCTAGTGTAGCCTCTTTGGCTGGAATCGTCAATAGGGCTGTTGTTTGTTTTTCGAGGTTAAAGAATAATAAAAGTGCTATTTGCTATTCCACATTTTTCTATTTCACATGTGGATATAGTGGAATGAGAGGGCGACAACGATGATTGCTGGTGCTGTGTGAGTATAGAGTGTTATGTGGTGTTTATAGCAAGCGAGTGTTGTACTGGTTGGATGGGTAGAGGAGTCTTTTATGGAATATGGATCGACGCAGGTGTTTTTTCACGCGCCCCCATGTGTAAGCCAGCAGCCTGACCTGGTTCCTGTTCCCCACAGGCATAAGCGCGGTCGGGTGCCGCAAGGCTTTATGCGTGTTCTGGTTGAGCCTGCCTTTCACCAGGTAGCATTACTTGCGATCATTGTTTTGCTGCTGCTTGGTTCTACCTGGGTCTCCTGGCAGCAATCCCAGAGCTATGCTGCGCCTGACCGGGGGATATGCACGTGGTACCGTATACAGCACGGGGATACCCTGTTGGCTATTGCCAGGCGCTATCACACCAGTGTTGGCGCCCTGGCTCGTGCGAATGCTATTCACCGTCCTGGCCTGATTATCAGCGGCAAAAGACTGTGCATTCCGCGTTTGGGGTACCACGACCAGGTTGGTCACAGCGGCCTGCATCGCAACGGCACGGTGAAATGGTTTGCCTATAGCGCGCTGCAGCAGTCCACGCGTCCCCAGGTAGAGAAACTCTTGCGCCGCGCGGCTGCGCGCCATCATCTGCCAGCCGGCCTGGTGCTGGCGATTGCCTGGCAGGAGAGCGGCTGGAATCAACACATCATCGGGCGCGATGGAGGTATCGGCGTTATGCAACTTATGCCTTATACCGCCAGGGGTCTGAATATTCAGGTGCGAGGGCGCCATGATCCCTACAAGTTAAGCGGTAATATCGAGCTTGGGGTTGTCTACCTGCATACGCTCTGGACCAACTTTCATGGCAACACGACCAAAGTCATCAGTGCCTACAACGAAGGGGGATGGAACGTGGTGCATCGCGGAATCTATAACTGGCGCTACGTGAATAATGTGCGCGCGCTGATGCGCCGTTTCCATTGAGAATAAGTGGGGATTATTGTTATATATATCTCTTGACAGGGGTATGATTCCCTCGTATACTGTTGTGTAGCTAAAACAGAATAGTAAAAGCTGTGAACAGGAAGAGTATATAGCTTGACGTGGTAGCAGAGAGCCGGGCGGGTGGAAACCGGCACCATAGCAGCTATAGAATGGGCCTGGAAGCAAAAGAGCGAACACTCTGCTATCGCAGACCAGTAGCACCCTTTCGGTAGGTCCCCCGTTATCGAGGACAGGATATCGTTTAGCGCATGTGAGCGCCTATGAAAACCGTATCCGGCAAGAGGGATCGTCTCTTACCATATGAGAGAAATAAAAATAAGACGATCTGAAACAAGGTGGTACCACGAAGGCTTCACGCTTCTCGTCCTTGAGGGATGAGGGGCGTTTTTTTATGGAGTTTTTCACTGCATAGCCAGCCTGGAAGGGGCCGGCTCTGTTCAGGAGGTTGCGTAATGTCGATTGGAACAGATTCAAAAATCAGAACTCAGGCATCTGAGAAAACACAGGCCAAAAAGCGCGTCT
>JAFMRP010001004.1 GCA_017354095.1 Ktedonobacteraceae bacterium | reverse complement strand
CGCGTCTTTCGCTGTGACCATCTTTATCATTCTTGGAGCAATTACGTTCCTGGCCCGCTTCACAGGCCCCAGAAAGCAGGAGACGGCAGCATGAGCAACGAAGCAGCCAATCAACCAGCCAGATTAAGCGTCGGTACGCTCACGCAGACAGAACAGAGAGGAGCACTGCACACAGCGGAGAAAGTGGCATCGCTCAAACGCTGGCGGCGCGCGCGGTCGGCTTTGTCGCAGGGCCTGGTCTACATATATCTGATTGGGATGACCATTTTCGCGCTGTTCCCCATCTACTATGTTATTCAGGCTTCGCTGGCCGGTGGGCAGAATCTCTATACAACCGACCTGCGTCTGTTACCGGCCAACCCGACGCTCGATAATTACGTCTATGCCTTTACCCAGATGCCGATTCTGGCCTGGCTGGGCAACACGTTCTTTGTCTGTGGATTGTCGACCCTGATCGGTATCATTTTTTCTATGACCGGGGCATACGCGCTTTCTCGTTTCCGGTTCAGGGGACGAGAGACAACGCTCAGTCTATTGCTGGCTCTGCAGGCGTTTCCCGGCTTGCTAGCAATCACCGCATATTATTATCTGCTGCAATATCTGAATCTGCTCGATACAGCGCCACTGGTGGGCCTGGCCATTATTAATGCCGCAGGCTCGCTCGTCTTCAGCTGCTGGAATATCAAGGGCTACTTTGATACGCTGCCAGTCGAGCTAGAGCAGGCCGCGATGATCGATGGTGCCAGCCACTGGCAGGCCTTCCTGCGCGTCACGCTGCCGCTGGCAACGCCAGCCCTGGCGGCGTCGGCCCTACTAATTTTTGTTGGTGGCTGGAGCGAGTTCGCGCTGGCCAACTTCGTGTTGAACTCGAACGATACCGGCTCGAACCTGACGTTTATCCTGGGCCTCTATCGCCTGCAAAGCGATTATCATACGCCCTGGGGCTATTTTGCCGCCGCCTCGGTGATCATCTCCGTGCCCCTGATCTTCCTTTTCCTGTATGCCCAGCGCTTCTTCAAGTCGGGTCTGACCATTGGTGGCATCAAAGGCTAAGTTCAAGGGATTGATCCTCGCTTAGCGGCGATGGCCGAGGGGGCAGCTTTTCAGAGGGGTATAGATAGCGCCGGTTCTGAAGAGTTCGCTTTTCATCACTTCGATGTGTCGTACCTGATAGGTTTCGGTGGAGCTGGCCTGTTGACGAGCGAGGAGACGTTGCAACTGCTGCTGCTCTTCAGGGCCAAGGGGAGCCTTGCAACGAGCCAGTGTCAGGTGGGGAGAGAAGGGGCGAGGGTCAACCGCGAAACCGCGCCGGACCAGTTCATGCTCGAGTGTCTGATGAAGGCGCCGCAGCATCCCCGACTGCTCATCTACGCCCATCCAGATAACGCGTGGCTGGCGGAGCGAGCCAAAAATGCCCAGTTGTCCAAGACGATATGAGAAAGCGCCACAGCGGCTGGCAGCCACTTCGGCAGCCTGTGTGGCTGCGGCGAGCTGTTCATCGTCCAACTCACCCAGAAAAGCCAGCGTCAGATGGATGCCGGCGGGGTCAACACAGCGCACGCCGGGTAATGCATGCGCCACCTGGCGGTGAACCCGTTCCAGGTGGCGCTGCATCGCCTCATGCTTTTCAAGAGCGATAAACGTTCTGGTCATGCGGCAAACAACATCGCATCGAGCTCAGTGCCATCGATGGTTTCAACCTCGATCAGGTGTTCTGAGATAGCGATGAGTTTCTCCTTTTTCTCACGCAGGATGTTCAGGGCGGTGCTATATGCCTGGTCAACCAGTTTTGAGATTTCGGCATCGATTCTGGACGCGGTTTCGGCGCTGATCATCATATTCCCTTCGGCGTCGGTTTTGAGCGCAATGTTGCCGAGAGGTGTCATGCCAAATTCGCAAACCATGCGGCGCGCAATATTCGTCACATACTCGATATCCTGGCTGGCGCCTGTGGTAATGTCGCCGAAGATGACCTCTTCGGCTGCGCGCCCGCCCATCGCTCCGGCCATCTTCGCCAGCAGTTCTGAACGGCGCAGCAGGTAGCGATCTTCAGCCGGCGCCTGCACGGTGATACCGAGCGCCATGCCTCTGGCGATAGCCGAAACTTTCTGTACCGGGTCGGCTCCAGGCATTGAACGCATAACGATCGCGTGACCCACCTCGTGGTAGGCAATAATCGACTTTTCAGAATCAGTGATCAAGCGGCTCTTGCGCTCTGGCCCAGCCATAACACGCAGGATAGACTCTTCAAGCTCTGGTTTACAGATCACATCCTGCCCATTGCGAGCCGCCAGCAGGGCAGCTTCATTCAGCAGATTAGCAAGGTCAGCACCTGAAAAACCGGCGGTCTGGCGTGCCAGGTTCTCCAGATTTACCTCTGGAGCAAGCGGTTTCCCATCAGCATGTACGGCAAGGATAGCCAGACGGCCCTTGATATCAGGCTTATCCAGCATCACCCGGCGGTCGAAGCGGCCAGGGCGCAGCAGGGCGGGATCGAGCACATCTGGTCGATTAGTAGCGGCGATCACCACCACATTGGTCTGCTTATCAAAGCCATCCATCTCAACCAGCAGTTGATTGAGCGTCTGCTCGCGCTCATCGCTGCCGCCCGTTCCTGAATTGGTACGCTGGCGACCAACGGCATCGATTTCGTCGATAAAGACGATGCAGGGAGCATGTTCTTTCGCCTCTTTAAAGAGGTCACGTACGCGCGCAGCGCCGACGCCAACAAACATCTCAACAAACTCAGAGCCACTCACGCTATAGAAGGGTACGCCAGCCTCACCGGCTACCGCGCGCGAAATCAGCGTCTTGCCGGTACCAGGCGCACCAACCAGAAGGACGCCCTTG
>JAFMRP010000200.1 GCA_017354095.1 Ktedonobacteraceae bacterium | reverse complement strand
AGTTCACTCGGTGAGAGGTTAACAGAACAAATAGTACAGATAGAACACATAAACTAACAGAAGTAACACTTGTAACGCTTACAGTAGAGTGGTCACTGTTGCTGCTTTGAACTTCTTCAAACCAACGGACATGATGGCCCGGTAAAAAGCGTTACAAGCGTTACAAGTGTTAGTTTCTTGCCAGGCCAGTGTGAAGGGTTGTGAAGCGTTGGTGAAGGGTTGAATCGGCTCTGCAGGCGGCCGTGAAGGGTTGTGAAGGGTTTCAGTTCCAATTTTCGAGTTTTCACCATTTGGCCTTCATCCCTGCTCTACGCGAAACGTATGCTTGACATAGAGGCGACTTTCGTGTATCCTTGACTGTAATCGAGAAGAAAAACATGGTTAACGCGCTGATCAGGATCAGTAGACGCAGGCCAGGCCAGGCAGCGAGCCGGGAGAGTGCAAGCCGGCAGGTGGTGCCGCGTCGAACCCACCTGAGAGCGTCAGCGAGAAGCTGACCGGAGACCTTCACCGTTACCCGAAGGAGCGGTTCGACAGTGACCGCGTGAGAGGAAGCATGTTCTGCTTCAAAAAAGGTGGTACCACGGGTAATTGACTCGTCCTTGTTGGAGGACGGGTTTTTTTTATGTTCATTTTTCCGGTGCGCGTTGCCAGAGATAATGCGCATAAAAGAAATGCAGAGGTGTGTGTATGGCTGAAGAGACAAAGTTTGTAGAAGAGATTGTCGATCAAGAAGACAACTTTTCACTATGGTATAACCAGGTTGTGCGCAAGGCGGAACTGGCCGACTACGCGCCCGTGCGTGGCTGTATGATCATTCGTCCTTATGGCTATGCTATGTGGGAAAATGTTCAGCACCTGCTGGACACGCGCTTTAAAGAGACAGATGTCGTCAACGCCTACTTTCCCTTGCTGATCCCGCGCAGCTTTATGGAAAAGGAGGCCGAGCACGTTGAGGGCTTCGCACCTGAAGTTGCCTGGGTTACGCGTGGCGGCGGCGAGGAACTGGAGGAGCCGCTGGCCATCCGTCCGACCAGCGAGACGATTATCGGACATAGCTATGCGCGCTGGGTGCAGAGTTATCGTGATCTGCCCATTTTGATCAATTCGTGGAACAACGTGCTGCGCTGGGAGAAGCGAACCGTACTGTTTCTACGCACAGCCGAGTTCCTGTGGCAGGAAGGGCATACCGCTCACCGTACCCCTGAAGAGGCTGAAGAGCGCACGCGGCTGATGCTGGAGGTCTACCGCGCCTTTGCCGAAGAAGATGCCGCTATCCCGGTGATCGCCGGACGTAAGAGCGAGAATGAGAAGTTTGCCGGGGCGCTGCGCACCTATTCGATTGAGGCGCTGATGGGAGATGGCAAGGCGCTGCAATCGGCTACCAGCCATAATCTGGGCGACAACTTTGCCAGGGGCTTCGACATTCAGTTCCTGGATGCCGATGGTCAGCGCAAATACTGTCATACGACGAGCTGGGGCCTGAGCACGCGCATGATTGGTGGCATTATTATGGTCCACGGCGACAAATCCGGGCTGATCTTGCCCCCGCGTATCGCGCCCTACCAGGTAGTAATTGTGCCAATCTGGCGTAAAGATGCTGATAAGTCTGCGGTAAGTGAATTGATCGCGCGCGTAGAGAAAATGCTCAAGGGCAAGGTGCGTTTCAAAGTGGATTGGAGCGAGAACACACCTGGCTGGAAGTATAACGAGTGGGAGCTGCGCGGTGTGCCCGTGCGCATGGAGGTTGGTCCACGCGATGCGCAGAACAACAGCGTTATGCTGGTGCGGCGCGACAATCGTGCCAAAGAGCCGGTGCCTGTGGATGCGTTGGAGACGCGTCTGCCGGAGGTACTGGACGAAGTGCAGCGTGCCCTGTACCAGCGCGCGGTCGAGTATCGTGAGCAGAACACACACTACACCGATGACTATGAAGAGTTCAAAAAGATCATCGCGGAGAAGCGCGGCTTCGTGCGCGTAAAGTGGGCTGAGGATAGCGAGGCCGAACTGGCCATCAAAGAGGAGACAAAGGCCACCCTGCGCGTGATCCCCTTTGATCAACCTGAGGGCGGCGTGAAGGGCAAGTGCATCTATACCGGCAAGCCCGCCACCTGTGAGGCCATTTTCGCCCGCGCCTACTAAATTCAGTCTTCCATCGCTGAGCAAACCAAATGGAGACAGCGCCGGAGGGTTGTCTGGCCCGGATTATCCATATTAAGGGACCACCATAGGGGACCTGCTGCAGGCTAAAACATACTGAGTGTTTTTGTAGGGTAAGACGATAGTCGTTGAGACTTCTCATAGTCATTGAAAAGTAGAATATGAGAGAGGGACTATGCGGTTAGAGATCGATGCACGCTTGAGGGAGCGCATTCCGGGTGTTGTTTTCGGCTGCGCCACGATCAATGGAGTGCAGGTAAGCGAGCGCGATGAGGGGTTGTGGAGACAGGTGGAGGCTTTGTGCGAGCGGCAGGGAGCGGCATTCTCGCTGGAACAGCTGACCGGAACTCCACAGATAGCGGCAGTGCGCAATCTACAGCGATCATTTGGCTTTGATCCAACGCGCTATCGTCCTTCGTCCGAGGCGCTGCTGCGCCGTGTGTTGAAGGGGCAGGGGCTGCACCAGGTCAACAGCGCCGTTGATGTGAATAACCTCTGCTCGCTGGAGTACCTGCTGCCGATGTGCATCTATGATTTGCGTAACGTGCGGGGACAGATTCGCGTGCGCGTGGGCGAGCCTGGTGAGGCGTATCCTGGCATCGGGCGGCAGACGTTTGTCATCGAAAACAAGGTCATTATCGCCGATGATACAGGCGTGATGGGCAGCACGGTCTCTGACTCGGAGCGTACCAAAGTGACCACCGTAACAAGCGATATCTTTCTAGCCATCTACGCGCCGGCTGGAAGCAGTCAGCATACGATTGAGCAGTATGCATCTCTCGCGGGCCAGCGCATGGTCGCTTTCAACGGTGGGCACCTGAGCGATGTGTGTGTGCTGACAGTAGACCAGGAGGGGTAGAGAAGATGCGTGTTTCACAACAATTGACAACAACGCTGCGTGAGGCTCCGCGCGATGCGGAGAGTGGCAATCACGAATTGCTCCTGCGCGCTGGCTATATCCGCCAGTTGACAACCGGCGTCTATGGCTTTCTACCGCTGGGCAGGCGTGTTTTGCATAAGATTGAGCGGATCATACGTGAAGAGTTGGATCGTGTGGGTGCTCAGGAGGTACTTCTGCCTGCTCTCCAGCCGCTGGAGATCTGGCAGAAGCGCCCCGCCAATGGCCGACCTTCGCGAGCCGAAGCCATGGGTGATGAGCTGTTCACCCTGCGGGATCGCAAGGGTCGTGCACTGGCTCTTGGTCCCACGCATGAGGAAGTTGTCACACTGTTCGCCAGGGAGTTTGTGCGCAGCTATCGTGATTTGCCGCAGCTTCTCTACCAGATCCAGGTAAAGTTTCGTGATGGGCTACGCTCACGCGGCGGGCTGCTGCGCACACGTGAGTTCCCGATGAAAGATCTCTACAGCTTTGATGCCGACGCCGAGGGATTGGACGCCAGTTATCGCAAAATCGCGGGCGCCTATAGAGAGCTATTCAAGCGTTGTGGTCTCAATTTTATCGTTGTGGAAGCCGATAGTGGAGCCATTGGCGGTAAAGATTCTCAGGAATTTCTCGCGCTGACCGAAGCTGGTGATGATGATGCGATCGTTTGCCAGCAGTGCGGCTACGCGGCGAATCGTGAGAAGGCCGAGTTCGCGCGCGGCGAACTGGAACGCGAGGCGGAGGCTGCGCTGGAAGAGATCTACACACCGAATTGCGCGGCGATCAGCGATCTGGCGGCCTTTTTAAACGTGCCAGTGGCCAGAACGATGAAAGCGGTCTGTTACTTCGCGGCAAACAGGCTCGTTATGGCCGTTGTACGCGGGGATCTGGAGATTAACGAGATTAAGCTCGCTAACGCGCTCTATGCAGCGGGTATCAACGCCGCCGATCTACACCTTGCCACACCTGAAGAGCTCGCTGGAACGGGTATTGTGGCTGGTTATACTTCGCCGCTGGGTAAGGGCGAGGAGATATTCATCCTGGCTGATAACTCGCTGCGGCAGGGTAACAATTTTGTAGCGGGCGCTAATCGCGTTGATTATCATGTCAAGAATGCGAATTATCCGCGCGACTTTCGTGTGGATCGTTGGGTGGATATTGCCTCAGCCTACGAGGGGGCGGCCTGCGCTCGATGTGGTGGCCAGTTGCGCTCCATGCGTGGCAGTGAGCTGGGGCATATCTTCAAGATCGGCACGTTGTACAGCGACCTCTTTGATGTAACCTACTTCGATGCTGAGGGGATGGCGCGCCCGATTATGATGGGCTGCTATGGAATAGGCCTGCCTCGTATTATGGCTGCCGTGGTGGAACAGCTCAGTGATAGCCGGGGGATCGTCTGGCCTTTCAGCATTGCTCCATATCATGTGGCCCTGCTCGGGCTGGATCTCGACAGGCCTGAAATCGGCGCGGCAGCGGAGCGGCTCTACACCGATCTGCTGGCCGCTGGTGTTGAAGTGTTGTTTGATGATCGTGCTGAGAGCGCCGGGGTCAAATTTAACGATGCTGATCTGCTTGGCCTGCCTCTACGTATTGTTATGAGCCGGCGTTCGTTGAAGAATGGTGGCGTTGAATTGAAGTTACGTACAGAAAAAGAGAGCCGTGTCGTATCGCTAGACGAAGCGGTTCATACCATCCAGGCGGCGATTAGCCATGGTCTGGGTTGAAAGGAGTCTCCATGTCACCGTTGATCGAAGATGGCGCGGTAGTCCTGTTTCAGGGCGACAGCATTACTGATCATGGCCGTTTTCGTGGGGAGGGGAGTGATTTGGGGAAGGGATACGCGATGATGGCGGCGGCGTGGTTTCAGGCGCTCTATCCTGAGAAGCGGGTGAGCTTTCTTAACCGGGGGATCTCGGGCGACCGTTCCGCTGATCTGCGTAGACGCTGGCAGGATGATTGCATAGACCTCAAACCGACATGGGTTTCTATCCTGATAGGTATCAATGATGTCTGGCGGCGTTATGATCGCAATGATCCAACCTCGGTGCAGGATTATGCCCAGGCATATCGCACGATTCTGGAGCGAACACGCTCTGAACTGGATGCGCGGCTCATTTTGTGCGAGCCTTTCGTGCTGCCCACGCCGCAGGATCGTCTTGAGTGGCGGGCCGACCTGGACCCAAAGATCGACGTGGTGCGTCGACTGGCCCGCGAATTTGGCGCCCTGCTGGTCCCGTTCGATGGTGTCTTCGCCCAGGCGTCGATGCTGCGTGCGCCTGAGTTCTGGGCGCAGGACGGAGTCCACCCCACACCGGCCGGGCATGCATTGATGGCCCAGGCCTGGCTCCGTGCTGTGAAGGCGTTGTAGTGGGGCATAAGAAGTGGAGAACAGTATGAGGATGCTTCATCATGGTTCTTTTGTTTACCCGAAACGTGTGCAACCGGGCGATAAGGTAGCTGTGCTGTCACCATCAGCCGGATTGCCAGAAATTTTTCCCGGCGTTTATGAAACAGGCTTACGACGTCTGCGTGAGCAATTTCATCTGGAGCCGGTGGAATACCCAACCACGCGCAAGATGCACTCACCGCTTGAGGAGCGTGCGCGTGATGTGCATGCGGCTTTTGCCGATCCTGAGATCAAGGCCATTATCGCGTCGATTGGCGGTGAAGATCAGCTCAAGCTCTTGAAATACCTGGACGCGGAACTGCTCAAGGCTCATCCCAAGCCGTTTTTTGGCCATAGCGACAACACCAATTTGCACATCTTTCTCTGGAATCTGGGTATTGTCTCTTATTATGGAGGCTCCATCATGGTGCATTTTGGTCGTGCTGGCGCTATGCATCCCTATAGCGTGCGAGCCCTTCAGCAGGCACTTTTTGAGGGAGGAGAGCATGAACTGACTCCCGCGCCCGAATATAACGACGAAGATGTCGATTGGAGTGACAGTGAGAAACAGCTGCGACAGCCGGAGATGTTTCCCAATACTGGCTGGAAGTGGCGCAATGCCGAGGGCACTATCGAGGGGACAATCTGGGGCGGGTGCCTGGATATCATCGGTTGGCAGTTGTTCGCCGGCAAGTATATCCTGCCTGTGGAAACCTATGCAGGCAAAATTCTGTACCTGGAGACGTCTGAAGAACTGCCTTCGGCAACCTATGTCTATCGCGTTCTGGTGGGCATGGGTGAACGCGGCTTGCTCCAGCAGTTTCCGGCCATTCTTGTAGCCCGGCCCAAGGCCTGGGCATTGAATCAGCGCAACACGCCTGACATGAAGGCCAAGTTTGTTGCTGAGCAAGAGGAGGCTATTCTGGCCGCGCTGAATGAATACCATGCGCGTGCTATGGCGGTGTTCAACCTGGATTTTGGACATACCGACCCACAATGTATCATCCCTAATGGGGGAAAGGTCAGAATTGATGGTCACCAAAAGAGAATCTTTGTCACTTACTGATAGGCCGCAGGCGGCAGTGGTGCGGGATGCCCGGATAGAGGATAGCAGTGGCATAGCTGATGTGCTGTATGAACTGGGCTGGTTCAAACAGGTGCAGGACCAGCCAGTCGCGCAGACACAGGTGCAGATCGCGCGGCGTATTGCCCGCTGCCAGCGTGAGCAGAGCCACGCGATCCTGGTTGCCGAGATGAATGGCAAGGTCGTAGGTTATGTTGCCGTGCACTGGTTTCCTAACCTGGCGCTGGGATATGATGGTTATATCTCAGAGCTGTTCCTGCATCCCACGACTACAGGTAAGGGAATTGGCAGTCGATTGTTGAGTGAGATTGAGGAGCGAGCACGCAAGCAGGGCTGTTCGCGCCTGTTGCTCATGAACAGGCGTAATCGCGAGTCGTATCAGCGCGGCTTTTACGCCAAGCATGGCTGGACCGAGATGGAGGATGGCGCCTTCTTCACGCGCACACTGTTTTGATTGTTCGATCCGTTTCCGCCGACGAAAAGGATAATGTTGTAAGGAGGATGTATGCTCGATGCAAAAATTACCGTTTTACCCGCGTGGGTTTCGCTCCTGCGCGAAAAATGTTGGTATTAAAGACGAGACGCTGGATTTTTGTGTGATCGCCTCAGACGTCCCGGCTGCTGCCGCCGCTATGTTCACGCGAAGCCGTTTCTGCGGTGCCGCCATTCCGGTTGGCCGCGCGCATGTCGCTGATGGGCATTTGCAGGCCTTTGTGATTAACAGCAAGAACGCTAATGTCGCGACTGGCCAGCAGGGAGTGGATAATATTATGGCCGTGGTGGAGCGCGTGGGCGCCGAACTGAGCATTGCTGCTCAGGATATCCTGCCCTCATCCACCGGAGTGATAGGGCGACAGTTGCCGGTCGAAAAGATGCTCAAGGCCCTCCCTGGACTGCGTAGTGAGATGCGCGAGGGTCAGCTTGAACTGGCGGCACAGGCCATTATGACCACTGATACCTATCCCAAGATACGTGCACGTAAAGTTGGCCAGGCCGTGCTGGTGGGTATGGCCAAGGGTTCCGGTATGATCGAGCCGGATATGGCGACCATGCTCAGTTACTTTATTACCGATGCCCGTATTGCTCCTGAGCAGCTGCGTCAGTATCTCAAAGAGGCCGTGGAGCTCTCCTTCAATATGGTCAGCATCGATACGGATACCAGCACCTCGGATACCGTAGCCATTATGGCGAATGGTCAGGCCGGCGAGGTCGACGCGGAAGAATTCCGTTGGGCGCTGCGCGAAATGGCGATTGAGCTGGCACAGGAGATTGCCAGGGATGGCGAGGGCGCGACGAAACTGCTAGAAGT
>JAFMRP010001003.1 GCA_017354095.1 Ktedonobacteraceae bacterium | reverse complement strand
GCTTCCTCATATCCCCTTCGCCGTTTCTGCCATGATGTAATCCACAACGTCCTGGATATCCTCGCGCCGCTGGTACACGGCCAGCTGCCTCGATGCTCCGTTGCCCTGGTACAGCGTCTCACGCGTCAGGGCTGCGATCTCGTCCCAATCCTTCTCCTCCTCCAGCGCCGGTCGCAGAAATGCCAGCAGCCGCTCGATCATCTCCCGCGCCGGCAACTCACGCTGCTCACACGCATCGATTAACGTTTTGCTCAACCCATACCGTGCCGCGCGCCAGTGTGAGGCCCGCAGCAGCTCTGTCCGTATCTCCTGCACCGGCTCGTCTCGCAGCGCCTGCTCATAGCACGTCCGCACCAGGGCACGCACTAACCCTGCGATCATTACTGCCTCGTCAATCGTCAGACAGATATCAGTGACTCGAAATTCTAATGTACTATACCGCTCCGAAAGCCGCACATCCCAGTAAATATTCGTCGCATCCCCAATGCTGCCAACCGCCACCAGCGAGCGAATAAGATTGTGATACTCATCTAGAGATGAGAAAATCTGCGGCGGACCCGCCGTTGGCCAGCGACTCCACATCAAGGTACGAAAGCTGGCGTAGCCGGTATATTCGCCCAACCAGAAGGGCGAGTTCGCCGCCAGCGCCAGCAGCGGAGCCAGCCAGGGACGCACCCTGTTCATGATCTGCAAAGCCAGCTCTCTTCCCTCTACGCCAATATGCACATGACAACCATAAATCGGCTCACGCGCGATCTGCTGGTAGTCAGCCACGATGCCCAGATAGCGCTCCTTGGGCGTAATCGACTGGCCCTTCCAGTGCGAGAAAGGATGCGTGCCCGACGCGGCAATCTGCGTGCCATAACGCTCAGCCGCCTTGCTCATCTCGCGCCGCTGACGAGCCAGGCCCCTGCGCACATCATGTAACGTCCAGCAAATGGCCGTCGCTGCCTCAATCTGCGAAAGATGAAGCTCAGGCTGTGCCCGCTTCCCCAGCTTATTCTTCGCCTGCGCCAGCAGAGCCGTCGCCGATGAACTGAGCTCACGCGTCTCCGCATCAACGATCTGATATTCCTCTTCAACCCCCATCGTGAAAGGACTTTTACAAGATGACATACGCGCAAGCTCCTTATCCTGAAAACTGTTATCACACAGGACACGCGTACAACTCCCACTCCTCCCGTAGCCCTCCCCCCATTCCTTGCCAGCCAGCATTCACGTATTGCACCTCATCAATATACACGCCATCCCTGAACCAATAAATGCATTCTACACTTCTGTCCCACAATGGGCGCCTTTTATTATGTTATATGAATATCCAAAAAGCAAACACAACCAAAAAAAAGAAACAGAACAACTCAATAGTTGTCCTGTCCTATTTCATCACGCCACCAGGTGCAGGGCTCCGCCCTGCCGGGGGTGTCCCCAGTTCTCCCCCTATGTGAGGTGCCGCCCGCAGACGGCACCTCACATATCAACAGTCTCGCAACTCGGGCGACTGGTTCAGAATCTGGCTGCGCGGAGAAATAAACTCCTCATAAACAGCACCGGCACCAGCGTGGGCCCGCTCCCCATCAAAAAGCGCGACCCGGTGACAGTTCTGGAACGCCAGCTTCACACCATAATGCCGCTCCAGAGCGCCCCGCATCGCGTCACTGGCCAGCACCCGCAACAACTGTCCACGCGCCTCCTCGCTCGGCGGCGGCACCTGGTTATCAACGAAAATCGCATCACTTCCTCGCAACTGCTGCACCAGCCCTTCAATCAAATTCCAGGCATAAGGCAACGACTCCTTGATACACTGCAAAAAATCACTATCGCGAATCTCTCCTGCCTGCGCCTGCTCTAACAGCGCGCTGGGAACATTAAGGGACATCCTGACTCCTTTCAGTCACTAGACACATACATCACTACTCCAACTGCCCAACCTACATTAACTCTCCCCTACCAGTCCTTATCCCTACAAGCGCCTGTCTTACACTGATACAGTGTATCATTTAATTCGCGGTTTGTCTACCCTATCCCCATTCCATCATGCTCCCTGCCCTTCACCTCCACCTCTCAAGGCGCGAGCGGTTCTCGTGGTGGGCCGTGTACCGCCATCAGGTCGAGGCTTGCGCCGAAGCTGGTCCGGTCCTGCTGGCGAAGGGTGGCTCGCCGCACACGGCCCTTGGTCAGTGGGTCAACCTCTTCGTGGATTTCCTGGTCACCAAGCATGGACTCGCCACAGTCCTGCAACCCGGCAGGGCCGGCTTCGACGTGCTGTATGCCTCCTTCTCTGCGTTGGCGGAGACCTCGACCCGCGCTACAATGCCCGCCGCATGGTCAAGCTGCTTATCACGGGACTCCTCCAATCGCGCTCGACCTGATACTGCTAATCCATCTGCCCTATCGGTGTATTTTGAACGAGCTGCCAATGACAGATTACTGATGGAGAAAGTGCGATAAGGAGATAGCATTAGGCTGCTTTCCGTTCATACGAAAAGCAGCCATTACTTATGACAATGGCCCTGAGCCTCACATCAGTTGTTGAAGTAGTGCTCTTCGATGTCTGGGAGAAGTCGCGGGTGCACAGGCTGCCATCCCAGGAGTTCCCCGGTCTGTGCACTCAACCTCGGCATGTCGAGCCTCGCCGAGATGTCGGTCGCCGCCACGGTGCCGAGAAAAGAGCCGAAGTGGACGTCTGCCTCTTCACGGGGAATGCTGACCACCAGCAGGTTCAGGTGGCGACCGATGACGCTGGCGATGTCGCGGAATGGCACACCCTCGTCGCCAGCTCCGTAAAGCCGTGATCCCGCCGGGGCGACTTCCAGTGCCAGGCGGAACAGGCGTGCCGCATCGAGGCGATGGATA
>JAFMRP010001002.1 GCA_017354095.1 Ktedonobacteraceae bacterium | reverse complement strand
AACAGCAGGTGATGGGTGAGGACAGAGAGCGCTCCTAAGGCTCCCAGCACCAGTGTCAGCGCGAGAGTGAATCCTGTCGGCCAGCGGTCAATGGCTCGCCCCCACATCACCCCACTCACCGCCCCCGCGATCCCCATTGCCGCCCAGATGAGACCGACCAGCACAGAAGGAAGTCCTTGCTCAACGACCAGCGAGACAAAAAAGGTCAGATAGATAATGTAGCCAAAGCCATAGCAAACATAGGAGAGCGTTGCAAACAAGAAACCACGAGGTTGGAGTAACTCGATCAGGAGAGACACCACAGCATGCTCTGCCTGATCTGTCTGCTTGTTGATGCGACCTTCGCCAGAAGGCTGCGCTTGATCTTTGTGAACGCGCAGCACGCGATGCAGACCAATGACAGCACCCCCACCACTTGCGCCCATGACGATCCAGACCCAGCGCCAGACGAGAGGTGAGCCACTACTCAGAATAGCTGGTGCAACCAGTCCTGAAACGCTTACCCCCAATGAGGCTCCCATCCAGATGATGCCCGATGCTCGCCCTCGCGTCTGGGGCACAACTCGTTCGAGCGCGAGTGAAAGGGTCAGCACAAGAGCGATAGCCGAAAAGAAGCCGACCAGAAAGCGCCATATGCTCAATTGCACGAGGTTGAGGCTCAGAGCTGAACCGATCATGGCACCATCCATAAGCAGAAGCGCCGCACTATTGAGCATGATCTGTTTGCGCAAGCGCGTAAGGAGCAAGGGAACCACCAGCGTTCCCAGCAAATACCCCGCAAAATTGGCCGTGCTCACCATACCATACGCACTGTAGGTTCCACCTAAATTCGCCTGAATGGAGGGAAGCAAGAGACCATAAGAAATGCGTGAAAAGCCGACAATTGCGGCAAGCGATGCCGCTGCCCACCAGACAAGGGAATGCGAGCTAGACTTGTCCTGCCACTCGCGTTCAGTACGAGGAGAAGAAGACTGTGTTGAAAGGCGAAGAGGCCGGGTTGACATGGTTACCCCTTTTCGTGCATGCTAGTAATCACACATCCATTGCTAGTATCAACTATGCCATGCATGTGAAAGCCATACCAGAGTGTAGTGATACTGGTATCGTCAGTACCAGGGAAAGGAGAGAAGCGTGACGGATGGTGAGCGACGCCAGGAATTGGCTGATTTTCTGCGCACGCGCCGAGCCCGCCTCGTTCCAGCAGAAGTGGGACTGCCACTTACAGCCCGCCGCAAAACCGTGGGACTTCGACGGGAGGAAGTGGCTCAACTTGCCAGCGTTGGGGTGACGTGGTACACCTGGCTGGAGCAGGGCCGTGATATTCACGTCTCGGCCCAGGTTCTTGACAGTCTCGCTCAGGCTCTTCGGCTGAGCGCAGACGAGAAAGCGCATCTGTTTCTCCTGGCTGGGCAAGTTCCTCTTCCGCATCCATCAGCTGTGCAGGAGCAGATCAGTCCTTTCTTGCAGAAATTTCTTGAACACCTGGGAACAACCCCCGCCTACATTACGGGGCGAAGATGGGATCTGCTGGCGTGGAATCGGGGGGCCTGTGAGATCTTCGGAGACTTTGCAGCCATGTCCCCCGATGCTTGCAACATCTTGCACTTCATTTTTACCAATAGCGAATTGCGTCGCCGCCTCCTAGATTGGGAGGGGATCGCACAACGGGCTTTGGCACAGTTCCGGGCGAGTAGTAGCCGCTATAGAGACGATGCTCAGTTTGCAGCGTTGATCAAGGATCTGCAACAAGTGAGTCCTGAATTTGCGCGCTGGTGGCCGCGCCATGACGTGCGAGGACGACAAGATGGACGCAAGGAATTGGTTCATCCTCAGGTTGGCTATCTTGCTTTTGACCATAGCACATTTCAGGTCAACGACCCACCAGATTTGAGGGTCACCGTTTATCTTCCGGCATCCGAAGAGACTGCCAGTAAGCTGGAGCACCTCCTTGTGCAGGAGAACATTGGTGTATGATCAAGCAGCCACAGACACAAACTCCTCGCCGCTACGCAGCGAGGTCACTCCTGGGTGTGATTGACCACGAGCAAAGAGATGATGTATCACCTTCTGCTGAGAGAACCAGGGATCTCTACAAGCGCCTGTTCTCTCCAGGTCTGGATGCTATGCTCGGATGAGCATGATATGTTTTTTAGGGGAGAAGCATCCAGAAACTCTGGCTTACCAAGTAAGCCTATTTTGAAAGTTGCATTTTTTTACAAGCTCTGATGAACATATTCATTTACCAGGAGATACGGAGAGCGAATGAGAACCCGTCGACTCACTTCACTGCCGATGCATCACCACATGACGAAAATTTCCGATATTATCGGAAATCATCTGCTGCCATTCTCATACTTCGATCTCGATAACCATTCATCAATGCCCATCCAGAACCATCAATATGAAAATCCCTCGAACCCGCATCTGGAGCGATCCTGTAGCTTATGTAGCTTCCATGTAGCTTCCATGTAGCTTCTATGTAGCTTTGCATCGGCCTGGGAAGCGGCCCTGTAGCTTATGTAGCTTTTTATACATCGATTCCCCAAAAAATTTTTGCCCCCCTCGTGCCCTATGGAAATGTAAGGCCACCCCTTGCGGGTGGCCAGGGCAGCGTTCAGTTGGGATTCAGGCTAGGCAAGTAAACTTGGTCATAACAGGCATTGAGAAAAAGTCATCGCAATGTGCAACAAAAAAGCAATCACGACGTACTATTTTACAGTAACAGGTCCTATTGTGCTCTTGTGTCTTCATAATTCGTGATGAATTGTCACACGGCACCGTATAGTATAACAGAACATATCCAAAAATTCGCTTGATCTCACTTTGATCAGATTGTTGTTGGGAGACGAACATG
>JAFMRP010001001.1 GCA_017354095.1 Ktedonobacteraceae bacterium | reverse complement strand
GATTCAGACGAAGGCAACAAAGCAGGGGTCAAGGGGACTGCGTCCCCTTGCGGGGCGCGGGGTGTCCCCGCCTCTCTCCCCTCCCTCGCCGCCGTAGGCGATGCCTCTCAGACTGCCTGACCGCGTAGCGGTAGCCGCGCCAGCGGCGTTGGCAGCCTGGACAAGAGACCAGCGCATCCGTCAAACTTCGTTTGACAGAATACTATGGCTGCTCTAACTCCTTGAGCACACGGCGCAGGATCTTCCCGGAGGGATTTCTGGGAATGGCATCAATAAAGGCTATCTCACGCACATGCTTATAGGTAGCAAGCTGGCCATTGACCCATGCCAGCAGTTCACCCGCGTGCGGATCTTCGTGGTCCGCCCTGAGCACCACAAAGGCTTTCGGGATCTCGCCCGCCTCTTCATCCAGCTTGGCGACGACGGCAGCATCACGAACGGCGGGATGCTCAAGCAGCAGTGCCTCAATCTGAGCGGGAGCAATACTAAACCCCTTATATTTGATCATCTCCTTCTTGCGATCGGTAATCGTCACATACCCATCCTCGTCGCGCCAGCCAATGTCGCCTGTATAGAGCCATCCATCTCGCAGCGCTTCGGCTGTTGCTTCGGGCGCTTTCCAATAGCCCTGCATCACCTGCGGCCCCTGGACAATCAGTTCACCCACTTCCCCTACTCCTAGCTCGATCTGGCCGGTTTCGATATCTACAATCTTCTGCTTCGTATCGTGGATGGGCAATCCGATGGTCTCGACCTTCATGAGCCGGGAATCATAGACGGGATTGGAGTGTGTACCTGGCGCCGCCTCCGTCAGGCCGTAGGAGACCATCACCGGAATATGCGTCCGTTCCTGGAAACGGCGCGCCAGCGGCGGAGGCACTGGCGTGGCACCGCATTGGGTGAAACGAACAGTGTGCAGGTCATACTCATCCAGCTGCGGCCAATCGAGCAGCGCGGCCAGAACCTGTGGCACGCTGTAGAGCAGTGTAATACCCTGTTCTTGAATAAGCTGCAAGCAGCGGCCCGGTTCAAAACGCTCCATCAACACTACTCTCGCGCCAGACATCGCGGCCAGCCCCATCAGCATGATGCCATAAATATGATAGAGCGGCACAAAAACCAGCATCCGATCCTCAAACGTGATCCGGGCAGTCGCGATCGACTGGCAGGCATTATAGACCAGGTTCTTATGACTGAGCAGAACTCCTTTGGGCAAGCCTGTCGTGCCGCTGCTATACGGGAGCGCCACCACGTCTTCCATCTCCAGCGCTACCTCTGCGGGTGGGGCTGATGAATGGGTCCGCACCAGGTCGCTGAAATAGACCACACCTTCCCGGGAGAGCGACTGGCCGGAGCCAACCACCGCCAGGTATTGTAGCGCTGGAGCCTGAGCGCGCACCTGTTGTAGCAGTGGCAAAAGCTCCTGCTGCACCACAACCGCTACCGCTTCGCTATTAGCCAGCTGGTAAGCAACTTCGCGCTCCTTAAACGCCGGGTTCATCGGGCAGGCAACCGCGCCACTGCGCGCGATAGCAAACCAGCTAATGACATACTCTGCCCGGTTCGTCATAAACAGGCAGACTTTTTGCCCCTTACCTATTCCCAGTTCCAGCAAAGCATTGGCAAAAGAACTCACCAGGGCATCCAATTCCCGATACGTCAGGCTCACGTCATTGAAAACAAGCGCCACGTGCTCTGGATAGCGTTCGGCTGTCCGGGCGAGCATCTCAGCATAGGGATAAGAAGGGTATTGAAGTGAGGGGCGAAAAAGCTCCATCTGCAGGCGAAGCTGGCTGGTAGGTGAAGAAGGGAATGTACCGGTCATGCTCTTTACTCCTGGTCAAGATCCTCATTGACGCTGAAACGAACATGAACATGGTGGTGTCGCATATTCTGAACAATACGTTCCGTATATGCAAACATGGTACCTGGGGAAAAACCGTTTGTCAAGGCTCACGAGAGCGTATCAGGTTGCCATCGATAAATACTAAACGTAGAATAAAATCATATCGAAGTTCAGAAAGAGAGGTACACCATGGAAGTCTTTGACGCGGTTCGTACCGTGCTAGCAGTACGCCAGTTCCAGGAAAAACCAATCCCTGAATCGATAGTCCATCAAATCGTCGAAGCGGGACACCTGACCGCGAGCAGCAGGAACGGCCAGCCCTGGCACTTCCTCGTCGTACAGGACCGGGAGATGCTGCGCCGTCTTGGCGCCCTCGTATCAACCGGCCCCTATATCGCGCAGGCTCCACTGGCGATCGTCGTTGGCATGGAGCACAGCCCATTTGCCGTCTCCGATGCCAGTCGCGCCATCCAATCTATGATCCTGACCGCGTGGGCGCAGGGCATCGGCTCCAACTGGACCGGCTTCGCCAATCTCAAGCAAGTCAATCCTGTTCTCGGCATCCCTGCCGAGATTGAGATCCTCGCGATCATTCCCTTTGGCTACCCGGCCAAAACCATCGGCAAGGGTAAAAAGAAGCGCAAGCCCCTTGGCACCATCACCCACCGCGAACGCTGGAACCAGCCCTTCACCTAAACTACCCACCCCGGGAGGTGGTCAGATAGAGGTTTTGGGAGGATAGTCGCGTTGGTCCTGTAGGGGCAGGGGGTGGGACGGAGCGGGGCGGGGCCCTTGAGGCTGCCCACTCGTGCCCTCAGGCTCACCCTGGCTGCTTCACCACCCCCTTATCGTCACGAAACCCACTCCAAAACACCTTCAGAACGTGAGAAACGTTCTGAAGGTAGAGCTCAGACGAAAACAACGGGATTCGCGTTATCTGCAACTACACCAGTGGAACGGGGTAGTAAGGCGTTTCATATGGCTTCGGTGGAGCGGGGCACATCCTTGAG
>JAFMRP010000199.1 GCA_017354095.1 Ktedonobacteraceae bacterium | reverse complement strand
GATGCTGCTAGAGCCAGAGATGCTGGAGCAGGTGGACCCGGATGTCCACCTGGTTACCACGCTGCTCTCGCTCAACCGAGTCATCCCGGAAAAAACCAAAGAGACGGCACGCCTGGTTGTGCGCAAAGTGGTTGAAGAGCTGGAGCGCAAGCTGGCCAATCAGCTGATCCAGGCCATTCGCGGCAGCCTCAACCGCGCCGTTCGCAACTATCGCCCCCGCCAGAACGAGATCGATTGGCAGCGCACGATTCGCGCCAATCTGAAAAACTATCAGCCGGACCTGCGCACCATCATCGCGGAAAAGCTGATTGGTTATGGGCACAAGCACAAAACCTCCACGCTGCGTGACATTGTGCTCTGCGTCGATCAAAGCGGCTCAATGGCGACCTCGGTCGTCTATTCCAGCGTCTTCGGCGCGGTCATGGCCTCACTCAAAGCGGTCAGCACGCAGATGGTCGTTTTCGATACCTCGGTGGTCGACCTGACCAAAGATCTGCAGGACCCGGTCGATCTGCTCTTCGGCACGCAACTGGGAGGTGGCACCGACATTAACCGCGCCCTGGGCTACTGCCAGCAGATTATCACCCGGCCATCCCAAACCATCCTGATCTTGATCACCGATCTGTACGAGGGTGGCAATGCCAGCCAGATGCTGCGCCGCGCAGCCGACCTGGTCAATAGCGGCGTCCAGATGATCTGCCTGCTCGCGCTCGATGATCGCGGCGCGCCCGGCTTCGACCATCACAACGCGGCCAGACTGGTCCAGCTCGGTGTCCCCACCTTCGCGTGCACGCCCGATCTCTTCCCCGATATGATGGCCGCCACGATCCAGAAACAGGATCTGAACTTGTGGGCCTCCAAAAATGACATCGTCACCGTGCGCGAGGAAAAATAAATAACACTGTGGGGAGGCTCAATCGAGCAGCCTCCTCACTTCCTGCCCACAAATGTCACCAGCGGCCACTCGCCGCGAAACGTCTCGGCATCCAGTTCTATCATGACCTCCGCACACAATCGCTCAAACTGGCCTCCAGAAACGATCTGGTAGTGTGAAAAAAACGGCTTCGTAAATTCCATCACCTCCCAGGCCTTCGCGCAAAGTGCCCGATGCGCGGGCGTAGCATGAGCGATATCAATCTTATGCGTTATACCATGCACCTTGCGGCAGCCAGCTCCATACAGCGCACTATCCAGCTTATTCGCCATTCCGACAAGACGCTCCATACGCCGAGCCAGCTGGCGCAACAATTCGCACCAGCATTGACACGCCGCGCTATTCGTGGTGGGATAAAGCAGCTCACGCAGAATCACACGACCACGTACCGTGCAGACCCGCAGCATTTCGGCACACAATGCCCGCTCCGTTGATGGTGACATGACCGCCGATAGAAAACGCCCATGCACCAGGTCATAATAGCCGGAGGGCAGCTTCATCTGCCTTATACCAGATACGACAAAGCTGACATTCTCCAATCCCAACACCCTGGCATGCGCACGCGCATAGCCAATCCGCGACGCGTCGCCATCCAGGCCAACAAACTGAATATGCGGATACTGAAATGCCATATCTAACACCCACTCGCCAGAACCACATGCCACATCAAGAACGCTTCGTACACGCGCAAGATCAACCTGTTCTGAAAAAAGGCCGCCTCCATACCACTTGAGAAAATCATGAAGGCGGCCATAAAGGTGATCTTCCAGGCAATATTTCGCTCGCTCATACATGCTGACATTCTCCCGGCGCTTCACTGGTTGCTTCCCCAGTGAAAGAATCTCATATCACCACCGCTAAAAACGCTCCGGTGGCTACTTGAAGTGTACCGCTTTTGAAGCCGCAACTCATCTGGCCACACCACAAAATCCTGGTACCTGCCTCGCAGTTTATGAACGCGTCCACAACAAGTTTTACCGGGGAAAGCGACATACGAGCGAACGACAAAACAGTAAGGGGGGAGCCTTACCGTGTTCGGTTGGCGGTGCCTACAAAAGACAGCTTAAAGAGTAACAGGAAGCTTCTCAAGGCCCAGCAGCGTGCTACCCGGCCTCCACCGCAACGACCCGAGGTCCGCATTCGCACGAATATTGGGGTAACGTCGCAGCAGCGACTGGATAGCTATCTGCCCCTCGATGCGAGCCAGGGGAGCACCAAGACAGTAATGGATACCAAAACCAAAAGCCAGGTGCTGATTGTCCTTGCGCGTGATGTCAAACGTCTCAGCATGGGGACAATACGCGGCATCGCGGTTCACGGAAGCGATGCTGATATAGACCGACTCGCCCTTCTTGAAATGATGGCCCCGGAACTCGAAGTCCTCTTGCACCCAGCGCTCGCTTCCGTTCGTCGCCGCGCCACGATAGCGCAGTATTTCTTCCACGGCCCCTTTGATGAGTGTTGGATCTTGTTTGAGCAGTGCTAGCTGCTCTGGATGCTGGAACAAAACATACATGCCGTTGCTAATGAGGTTGACTGTCGTCTCGTTTCCAGCGATCAGCAGGGTAATGATCATTCCAACCAGTTCTTGCCGGTTCAACCTCGTCCCCTCTGCCTCTGCCTGGATCAAGTCGCTGATAAGATCCTGCGTGGGGTGAGCGGTTTTTTCATCAATTAACCAGTAGATATACTGTAAGAAATCAGCCATCTGCGGCTGAATGCTATGCGTCTTTACAGGATCACCAAGCGAATCGCCAAAGGAAACCGACCACACGCGGAACTGCTCGCGATCAGGAACAGGAATCCCTAGCACTTCCGAGAACACACGCATAGGAAGCGGATAGGCAAACGACTCGATAAGATCAATTGCTCCATATGCTGGCAACTCATCAAGCAGAGCGTCGGTAATAGCCTGGACACGTCCAGCCCACATCTCCATCTTGCGCGGCGTAAAAGCCACGTTGACCAGGCGCCTCAAGCGCGTATGGTCAGGTGGATCCTGCAGCATCATGGAAGTGAGAAAAGCTCGCATGAACTCGGTGTCGCTAAATACTTGCGCGATGAGCTCGGGAGGCATGATGGTGTGGGGATTGGTTGAGAAGCGGGGCTCTCTGAGAGCCGCCTCCGCATCTTCACGACGAGTAATGAAGTAAGATTTTCCCATAGGTGAGGGCACCTGAACAAACGATGGGGTCTCGCGAAACTTTTGATAGGCAGGATAGGGGTTCGCCTTAAATTCAGGGGAGGAAATCTGATACTCGTACTGATCTTGAGCCATTATAAATAAAGACTCCTTCCTTGCTATGCATCTAATACGCACCTCTGGGTAAGTACTCTGTCAAGCTTTACGTAACGGGCGCGCCGCCATCTCTGCGCCCGTCAAACGCGGTTTGACAGAGTAGCAAAGATGCTACACAAGAAGTATATCATAGGGCATGAGGCATGGAAACTAAAAATTGCAAATAGTGACTTTTGTCTACGTATACAATGAAACAACTTTCCAACTTCTGATCTATCCAATGTAATCATATCCATCAGTATAGTAGAAAAAAACTACTATTAATTGGCGAGGAGACTATCTGGCGCTCTAAAAAATCACACCATTTGACATTACCGGCGCATTCGCGCTACAATAGAAACACAAACTTCCAATTCACAGCAAACAGGAGCCAGAATTGTAAACATGGGCAATACATACAGGTAGTAATGAGAACCGTCATACAACCAGGTACAGGAAACCCTGAAACCTCCGTTTGTGGCATCATCTCTCATTCTCGGCTGCTGTATGTTGCGCTCACCTCCTGGCAGTATCCTTTCTCATAAACAGCAACTATCCGCATCTGTTCTCTGTCCACGACCAGGCACAACATACAGCACCTCTTCACCGTAATCGACAACTCGCCATACCTTGCAGCCACCAGAGAGGTGTTTTTTATGTTGTTAACAGTACGCAATCTCGCCAAAGCATACGGCGCCGTCACCGTCCTGCACGATATCAGCTTCGTCGTCAACGCGCATGAGCGCATCGGCATCGTTGGACCCAACGGCGTGGGCAAATCAACGCTCATGTGCATCCTCACCGGCCAGGAAGAATCCGACGGCGGCTCGCTTGCCTACGCCCCGACGGTAGAGTTCGGCTACCTGGCTCAAAGCACACCCGAATTTTACGGGCGCACCATCTCCGACCTGGTCATGGATTCGGTCGGCCACCTGCGCCGGCTAGAAGAGCGCATGCACCAGATTGAGCACGATATGGCTACAGCCGAAGACGACACATTGAGCCTGCTGCTCGACGAATATAGCAGCGTCTCAACGCGTTTCCAGGATCGCGGCGGCTACGAGATCGAATATAAGATCGATACCATCATGCACGGCCTGCGCATCCACTACCTGCCGCGCGACCGCGAAGTCCACACGCTCTCGGGCGGGGAGAAAGCCCGCGTCGGGCTGGCAACGCTGCTACTGCGCTCGCCAGATATCCTGCTGCTCGATGAGCCAACCAATCACCTGGATTTCGCCAGCCTGGAATGGCTGGAAACATACCTTTCCGACTACCACGGCGCGGCCCTCATCGTCTCGCACGACCGCCAGTTCCTCAACCGCTCCGTCAATCGCATCTTCGAGATCGATGAGCACAGCCACCAGTTGAAAGCCTATGAGGGCAACTACGACGCCTACGTACACGCCAAAGCCGCTGAGCGCATCAAGTGGGAGCAGGACTACCAGCGCCAGCAAGAAGAGATCCAGGAGCTGCGCAGACGCATCAAAGACGCCTCCAAAAGTATCGGACACACCTACCGCGCTCCACGCGACAACGATAAATTTGCCCGGTACTTCTTTGAGCAGAATGTGCAGGGCGCCGTATCCAGCAAGATACGCGCGGCCCAGGCCGAACTGGCACGCATCGAAGCCGACCCGATACCAAAGCCGCCCGAGATCCTGCGCGTCAGTTCGCAATTCAACAATGAACCGATGCAATCGCAACTCGTTATCCAGCTAAGCGGGGTGAGCAAAGGCTTCGGCGAACGGCAGCTCTTTCACAACCTGAATCTCACCATCGGCCCACGAGCACGCATCATGCTTGTTGGCCCTAATGGGGCGGGCAAAACAACCCTGCTCAGATTGATTATGCGCCAGGAACAGCCCGACACGGGTGAGATCCAGGTCGTCTCCGGCGCCCGCATCGGCTACCTGCCACAGGACCCGGCCTTTACAGATCCACACAAAACCGTCATCGATACCTATCGCTACGGCCAGATCGGCCTCGAAGGCGAGTTCATTGGCCGGCTGCTCGGCTACGGCCTCTTCCATCTGGAAGACATGAGCAAAAAAGTGGGACAACTGAGCCTGGGACAGCGCCGCAAGCTGGAAATCGCCTGCCTGCTGGCCAACAAACCCAACGTCCTGCTGCTCGACGAGCCAACCAACTACATCAGTCTGGACGTGCTGGAGGCCTTCGAAAGCGCCGTCCTCGAATTTCCCGGACCCGTCATCGCCATTTCTCATGACCGAACGTTCCAGAGAAAGATGGGGGGTACTCCCTTCCACCTCCCCTGTCCCTGACTTGCTATGAGGCTGCAATTTGCCCCCATCCCATGTTCGTCTCTCATGGGATAGGGGCAAGATCAGACTGATAATCAACTTCACGCTCTGTCAGACAGAGCACGATGGAACCGTTTCATCTGTTATTTGAGAAAACTGACCGGTGCACCCTGCAGCAAGGGATTCTCTACACCAGGAGCCCACTTCGGATCAATAGCATAGGCATAGAATTGATGATTCCCTTCCATATAGAGGGCTGGAATCTGCCAGCGAAAACCGTGGTTTCCACTATAGCCGGTCGCCTGATTCACGTCAGTTCTCGCCTGATCTGCCCGCAACATGGCAATGATTTTGCCCCCTTTGCCCGCAGGACCATCAACATAGATGTGAAAGACCAGCATCTGCGTTGGGTACTCTGGCGCAAGGGCCCAACCCCAAAGCATGCCACCTTTCGTGACACCATCCATATGCCCATAGGGCTTCCTATACTTGGTATCGAGCGTTTTCGGTGAGCCATTGAGCAGAGGGTTTACTCCTCCATCAGGATCAATAGCATAGGCATAGAATGTATGTTTCCCTTTGGCATATTGATGGTACCTGGCAGGGATGTACCAGCTAAAGCCATGGTTGCCCGCATAACCTGTCACCTTGTTCACATCTGATCGAGGCAGACCAGCAGGCACTGCCGCCAGAAATCGGCCCCCTTTGCCCGCCTCGCCGTCAACGTAGATGTGCACGGTGAGCGTTTGCGTAGGATGGTCGGCATCCAGGGTCCAGCCTGCGACAATCCCATCCCTGGTCACCGTATCTAACGTACCAATCGGCTTCCAGTGCTGCACGTTGGCGCTTATCGGCGATTGTTGTAGCTGTGGGTTGACCATACCTGGCTTCCAGCCCGGCACAATCGCATAGACGTAAAACGTATGCTGCCCCCTGATCGTGGGGGGAATAGCCCAGATGAAGCCATGATCACCACCAACGTGCAAGGCCTTGTTCACGTCAGGTCTGGGCTGATTGGCTGGCACTGCCGCCAGAAATTGACCCCCTTTACCTGCCTCACCATCAACATAGATGTGTACGGTGATGGCCTGCGATGGCTGCGCTCGTGAAAGAGCCCACCCGTTGAGCAGACCATCATTACTGATGGCATCAAAGGTGCCAACAGGAGTCAGGTCGTCCGCAGATACCGCGCCAGCCGGGCTCATGCGGGAACTGGCAAACCAGACAGCACCCACCAGTACGAGACAAACCAGGATACCAATAAAAAATGCTCGCTTGCTCATGCCAATGTACCATCCTCTTTTTCTCATAGTATTTTGAAGAAAAGCTTGTAGATCTCAACATCTCACTCTCACTATTCATGCTTCTCGTGAGAGTAAAATGCTCATTGGCTCTATTATGTCAATAATGCTAATCTGTTTAGAGTGTACGCTATATAGAGGGCACGCTTCAGTGACACAAATCACAATTTTCCGGGAATCTGCAAACAGCAATTTCAGTGCGAGGTAGGCCAGCCATCAAGAGCTATACAGCAGAAAAGTGGATAGGTCTGGCAGCAGTAGACGCTGTGCAGGCATTGTCTCCCAATAGCCAGCAAATCGCGCGACGAGATTGAGAGGGTTCATCCAATTGTTACAGAGTTCACTGCGCTTCTTCCTATCAATGTGTATACTGGTGCGCATCTTTTTTTGCTGAAAAAACACAAGCAAAGGATTGAATCTACCACCAATGGATATGAAAACTCATAACGATGTAGGCACACCAGCTACTGAACCAAATTCTGTAATACGTCTAGATGCGCCAGCAGGTCTCACCCCCGAAGCACGCGAGGATAATGGAAAACCATCATTCGATGCAGGCACGCTTCACCAGCATGCTTCTGAAGGGTGGCAAGCTCTAGGCGTAGAAATGAAGAAAGGGGAGATGGAGGGACCAGATCCACATAAGCGTTATGATTATGACGACGGAGCGAAACGGCTGGTAGAATCGCTCCCTGGGGATCCATCGCTTGCATTGCCTGGCGACAGCAAGGATAGCATGAGGCAGCTCGGCGACCCTCCCACTACTGATCTTGGCAATGATACCAGGCGGCTTGTCGAAGAGCTTCCTGGCAGCCAACCCGGTCAGAACGATCTTCAGATGAAATGGTTCAAAGCCGATCCTCCCGATCCAGGTGACCGTCAGGGAAAACTCCCGCCGGCCGATGATGATGTAGACAGCCCTGTGCCCCAAAAATTTGACGAGGATGGTCGATGGCACCAGGAGTTCGACGTTGATTTCGATGGAAACGACCGCAATCCTAACTAGCTGGGAAACCTTCTCGCCTGACCCCCCTTGTATCCCCAGTATAGTATATAGTGAAG
>JAFMRP010001000.1 GCA_017354095.1 Ktedonobacteraceae bacterium | reverse complement strand
AGCGGCGTTATTCTGGCCTTGCTGATTGGTAGGGATCGGCCAGTGGAGGGCAAGGGAGAAGATTGACGATGTTCGTGGCGTAGCGTAGCACGGAAAGTGTAGCAAAACCCCCAAAATTGAGCTCAAAGGCTGCTACACTTTACCATAAGGTCGAGAATTTGCCTGTGTGGCACTACCATTATACGGGAGTGTGTTGGGGGAGGTGGTAGTAGCTATCCTGGCATTGGGGGTGGAGGCCGCTTCTTATGTATCGGCTTTGAAGAGCTGGTTGGGGTCCAGCTTGACGTGGGAGAGGTTGAGACCGTTCAGGGAGGCTTCGAAGAGCAGCATCCAGTTGAACTTTGCGCCGCGCAAGTCCGCGCCGTTGAGGATGACCCTGGTCAGGTTGATGTCATGAAGGTTAGCCCCACGCAGGTTCGCGTCGCGTAGATCGGTATTGTGCAGGTGGGCGTTGCGCAGATCCGCGTTGGTCAGGTTAGTATGGCGCAGGTCGGCGTCGTCAAGGGTGGCGTAGTTCAGGTGAGCGTCGTACAGGCGGGCGCCATTAAGGTTGGCTGCAATCAAATTGGCGCCATCCAGGTCGGTATGGTTCAGGAGGGCGTCATGCAGATCGGCATCGTGGAGGTTCGCCTTGTGCAGGTGGGCGCGGTTCAGATTGGCCCTGTGCAGATAGGCTCCACTCAAGTCAGCACCGCGCAGGTCAGCGCCGGACAGGCTGGCGAACTGCAGATCGGCTCTGTGCAGTTTGGCGTTGGTGAGGTCAGCTTCGCTCAAGTCAGTACCGCGCAGAGTGACTTCGTTCAGATTAGCACGGGGCAGGTGAGCGCCACGCAGGATGGCGAAGTCCAGGTTAACGCCGTGCAGATGTGTTTCGGTCAGGTCGACGTAGTCCAGATTGGCCTCGAACAGGTTGGCGCCGTTCAGGTTGGCGTGGAGCAGTTGGGCGTCATGTAGATTGGCCCAGCAGAGGCTGGCATGGCTCAGATTAGCGTCGCGCAGATCGGCCCCACGCAGATCGACGTCGCTCAGGTCGATCCCGGCGAGATCGGCGCCGTGCAGGTCGGCGCTGGCCAGGTCGATTGTGATGCCGCGAGCGTGGGCCTGCTGGCGCCAGGTATTCCAGGCCAGAACACCCTGACGGAGGCGGGCCAGCAGGTTCGGGTTCATGTAGCGTCCTTTCCCTCAAGAAAACCTGCTGGCTCTCCAGGGCGGGTTAGAGGTTGCCCCATGAATAGGTCGTGTCGGGTGTCACATTGGGCGTGTTCCAGACCATTGTGATCAGGGTATGTGCCTTCATTGGGATGGTGTGCCAATCGCCGGTAAAGGGTTTGCCATCGACATAGACCTGCCAGCCTTCGGTTTTGGCCAGTTGCGTGGGATAGTTGAGCTGTGGGAAGCGCTGCCAGACCTCGAGGAACTTGCCAAAGGAATAGTCGGTCTGTTGTGGTGCTTCGATGTGGATCACGCCGGTTTCGTCGTGTGTGTGCAGCCAGTAGAGGCAGCTCTGGTCGGACGCGATGCCTATGTTGGCGGGAACCTGTACCTGCTGGCCTTCTATGTAGAGCGAGAGGTGTGCATGAACGTGGTAGGTATTGTGCTCGCCGCTATCGCACGAGATCTGATCGACGGGATCATAGGCGGCGTTGGCCGGTGTGTTGGCGCCCTGCTGGCGTAGAAATAAGATGCCGCCAACCAGTAAGATGAGGGTAACGGCAGCCACCGAAATTCCCCACCAGGGGATCGTGCGCGGGGCCTGCTGTGAACGTTTACGACGCTGTTGTCTTCCCAATGTGAGCTTCTCCTACGATTCCTGTTGTTGAGTGCCGGCTCCCACAAGGGAGGGCCCCTCCATTTCCCTTGAAATGATATTCTTCAATATAACTGGACCTATAGTAGTGCCAAGATAAATGCTCTGTCAAGTTTTCTATCGATTAGCATTGTGCTATATTAGACATAACGATATTGTTACACAAAGAGAGACAGGGGAATGTCGGGTAGATCATCGAGATTGATAGCCCATAGGATTGAGTGGCTAGCCCATAGGATTGAGTGGCTAGACATGTTTATGTGAGGTGCCATGCAAATAGAAGTACCATATGGGAGCACGCAGCGTGTAGTGAGTTTGCCGGAGGGTGCGGTGGTTTTGCGTTCGCGACATGCTCCGGCGCTGGCTGATGAGAGGAGTGCCTTTCTCGCCGCGCTGCGCAGTCCGATTGGGGCCGTACCTCTGGCGGCGCGGGTGCGGGAGCGAGATCGTATCGCCATCGTGATATCGGATATTACGCGGCCCACGCCGAACGAGCGTATCGTACCCTGGCTGCTGGATGAGTTGTCGTTTGTGCCGCGTTCGCAGTTTGTCATTCTGAATGGGACGGGATCGCACCGCGGCAACACGCGAGAGGAACTGGTTCAGATGCTGGGCGAGGAGGTTGTGGAGACGGTTGAGATTGTCAATCATGATGCGTTCGCGCCTGACACCCTGCGGGATCTGGGCGAGACGGCGTCGGGAGTGCCAGTGTGGGTCAACCGGCGCTACCTGGAGGCCGATCTGCGTATTGTAACGGGCTTTATCGAGCCGCACTTTTTCGCCGGCTTTTCGGGTGGTGCCAAGGGAGTTATTCCGGGCCTGGCGGGTATTCAGACGATTCAGAGGTTGCATAACGCGCCGCTCATTGGTGATCGTCGCTCGACCTGGGCTGTGCTGGATGGTAATCCCGTGCATCAGGGGATTCGCGAGGCCGTGAGTTTGTGCCCGCCGGAGTTTCTGGTCAATGTGACGCTGGACCAGGAGCGGCACATCACGGGTGTGTTTGCGGGAGATTATGTCGAGGCGCACCTGGCGGGCTGTCGTATGGTCGCTGAG
>JAFMRP010000999.1 GCA_017354095.1 Ktedonobacteraceae bacterium | reverse complement strand
GAATCGTAGAGGCTGTAGGGTGGAACAAGAGTATCGCGATCGATGATCTATCTGGATCTGCACTATGGACTGGCAGGTCGGACAACGTCGCTGTTCCAAACAGGCTTGAAAAAACTCCGCGGTATTTCGCTTCTACTAACTCTGCCCCAAAGAGGACCAGAAATTACGTAGCTTCTAGAGAGCAGAGGTCGCGAATAATGTATTGACAATATATCACGCTGGCACTTCAGATGAGAAGCAGTTTCTCCAGAGCATGATCGGTCAATTCCTATGTTTCGCGCTGATTTCCTACCTATAGTTAGTGTAGGATACCTTAAAATCCGTGCAGGCGGAATCCATTTTATCCTCCACACGCTGGTTGCTGATGGGGTGATCTTGACTTTCTCCCTCGCTCCTCCTATACTTATGTGTGGTGATAATATGAATAAATGAACCGTTTATTCACAACGTTGAAAGGAGTAAATATCGCGCAGATGGAACGCACTTCAACCAGTGTGGTGTCTTCAAAGCAGCAGGCACGTGCGAATCGCATTCTTGATGTGGCCGCAGACCTGCTCCTGCGCTGGGGCTACAAACGAGTGACGATCCAGGAGGTTGCCTCACGGGCGGGCATTGGAGCAGGAACAATCTATCTACATTGGAAGACGAGGGAGGCATTATTCGAGACCGTGCTCTTGCGCGAGATGGTGATTGTCTGGCGAACGTTGATCGAGCGGTTGCGAACTGATCCAGAAGAAATTTTTCCTCATCGGATGATGTCTTCACTCTTGCTGATCGTGGTGAAGCGTCCGCTCGCGCACGCTCTGGCCACTGGCGCTCAAGATGTGCTGGGAGCACTGGCCGGGCACGGCTTTGAGCAGGCTATGCTCTCCCAGGAGACGATGATCCCACAGGAGTTTTGGACGCAGTTGAGCCACGCAGGTCTGCTCCGCCCTGAAGAAAACGTTGCCGCGCAAAGCTATGCCTTTCGCGCAACAGTGACTGGCTTTTTCACCACTGCCCCATCAGGTGAAGGCGAGGAGCAACTTCCTCCTGATGAGCGGGCGCGCATGCTGGCCCAGACGATTCGACGCGCTTTTGAGCCGGAAATCCTGCCAGAGAAGGATGCCTTGCAAGCAGTGGCATCCCGCAGCATTGCCTGGCTGGAGCAGGCCTGCGAGATCTGTGAACAGCATATGCGACAGAAAACGCCAAATGAATGAAATGATATATCCTGATCATCTTTGAATGTGATGACCAAGCAGGTGTGCCGGGAAGACTGGTCGGCAGGTCCCGGCATGCTTTGTGTCTGCAGCGGGATCTCTCACCGTAATCACGCTCATCGCAGTGTATGAGCGTTCTCATGTTCGCGCCTGGAAGCTCTGCAGGGCGCGAGAAAGCGAGTTATTCCGTATGGCAATCGTCACACCAACCCCATCGGTCATTCCTGGCCCTCGTGCTTTTCCACTACTTGGCTGGCGAGCAAGTATCCTCAAACTCTATCGCGATCCGTTCAGGTATTTGCGCTGGCTGCATGATACATACGGCGATATCGCCTCACTGGCGCAGGGCAATCCTTCCTACGTTTGTGCCTTTGGCCCCAAACTCAATTTCTTCCTGCTCTCCAACCCCGACCTCTTCGAGGTGAGTGCGGGACCATTTGAGAAACTGCCAAAGAACACAGCGCTTGTACGGGTGGGTGCCAATAGCTTACAATTGATGAAAGGGGAGAAACATCGGCTTCAGCGTCGCTTAATGCAACCAGCCTTTCATAGGCAACAGGTGACGCGCTATCTCGATGAGATGGCGACGCTTACCTTGCGTATGCTCGATAGCTGGCAAAGGAGGCCTCAGATCAATCTGCACCGCGAAATGGAATTGTTGACCCGGAGCATTGTGGTCAAGACGCTCTTTGGATTCGATGATGAAGCAGAGATTGATCGCGTGGGGACGCTCCTGGAGCGGATGGTGTCCTCGTTAGTACCGGCAATGATCGCGCCCATCAATGTGCCAGGGGCACCCTATGCCCGAACATTGCGTATGGCTGAGCAGCTAGAGACAGAGCTGCATGTCATGGTTGCACGGAAGCGATCGCAACCAGACGCTAACGACCTGCTCACCGTCTTGATCCAGGCAGCCGATGAGGATGGTACGAAACTGAGTGATGAGGAGCTGGTGAGCCATGTTTTCACGCTGTTCAGTGCCGGGCATGCAACCACATCGGTGGCACTGACCTGGACTATTTTCCTGCTGGGCCAGCATCCGCGAGTTTGGGCTGATCTTCTGGATGAACTCCAGGGCACATTGCATGGCAATCCTCCAACAATCGAGAATCTCAGGCACCTGCGGCTGCTTGATAGCGTGATCAAGGAAAGCTTACGTTTGCTCCCACCTGGCAGTATCGGGCAGCGTAATGCGACCGCTGCATGCGAACTGGAGGGCTATGCCTTGCCCAAAGGCTCGACCGTGATCTATAGCGAGTTCGTCACGCATCGCTTGCCAGAACTCTACACAGAGCCGGATTGCTTCAAGCCAGAGCGCTGGGCAACGCTCAATCGGACGGTGTATGAGTATCTCCCATTTAGCGCGGGACAGCACCGGTGTATCGGTGCTGAATATGCTATCCAGGAAGCAAAAGTTGCGCTGGCGATCTTACTTCAGCGCTACCGCCTGGAGGTGGTTCCCAATACCAGGATTGAGCTGGACCTCGCGATGCGGCCCAAGCACGGGATGCCGATGCGTGTTTTTCTCCAGGATCGGGAGATTCAGCATGTTCCTGTACGCGGGGCCATCCATCATCTGGTTACACTGGCAGGGTAACGATCTTGTGTGTCTTCTCTCCTTATCAGAGCTCATCCATATCATAGTATATGGACCTGTCCGAA
>JAFMRP010000998.1 GCA_017354095.1 Ktedonobacteraceae bacterium | reverse complement strand
AAAGCAAGCGTGGGAACGTCTGTTTCCCTGTTCGATCAGGAAACAGGATGGAGTTAGCAGCACACTGGCATAGATGTCAAAACCTCCCCAAAAAACGAGTGACTACTCCACGAGTATAAAGGAAGAGAGAAGATCCTGTCAAGGATGGGTTTAGGGGTAAGATAAGCTTGCTGAGGTAGGCTTCATGCCCCAGGCCGTGTTCATGAAGCTCACTGCGCAGAAGTCTTCGCTGCGCATCTCCTTCAAAGCCAGTTCATACCACTTGTCATAGTCCTCAGGGTTGATCAGTCCGAATTTGAGAATAAATGGCCTGGTGAGCTTAAATATGATCGCATTGTTCTGATACTGTTCCTGGTGCGATTCCGCACCATAGGAGTAGTTAATTAGCGAAGGGTGCTCCTGAATGTGCTCACATCCTGCCTGCTGCAAAAAGTGACGTAACATCGCAGTCGCGCCGAGTCTCACTTCAGAAAACGCCATCCCCCGCCGGTACATAGCCTGCGAGAGCAGACCGTTGAGCGTCTCATAGGAATGCGCGTTCGTCTCAGCCGTCTCCATCTCAGTGAGGCGGATCGTTCCACCTGGCTCCAATACACGCAGACACTCTTTGAGCAATTCTGGCCAGGCATCACGGCGCATAAAACCAACAATATAGCGCGCATTCACCAGATCAAATGAGCCGTCCGCAAAGGGCAGTCCCTCCGTGATGTCACCCACTTCAAAATGGGCATTGGAGAGTTGCGACACCACTGCCTGCGCGTTGGCATACTCTATCATGACCTGGCTGATATCAATTCCCACTACGTCCGCCCCAGGTGCTTGCTGCGCGAGGTCCAGCGCCCAGCCACCTGGGCCACAGGCCAGATCCAGCACGTGCCGAAACTGCATAGGCTGCTCTGGCAGCAGTCCGCCCATCGCAGTCGTAAAGAGTCGCTCTTGCTTGAGTAGCCGCGCGAATTCCGCCGCGCTCTCAGGATCGATCACGTACCTGTTCTCGTTTGGCATCCTGCACTCCTTCACCATACCGGGCCATGGCAGTCAATAACAGCGCCTCCGCCTGGTCGATCAGTTCGGCCTCCTGCTCGCTATCAAGCGTGAAATCACGCTCACCCACGAACAACACTTCTTGTTGGATGTATTCAGGAATAGTAAGCAGCGTGGGCGCTTCGTGAAATGTCGAGCAGGCAAACGCGAACATATTGGCATAATGCTCCAGTAGACGCACCGGAGGCGTAGCCAGTCCGCTTACCATCAGGCACCCGCCTGCCTCCCCATATCGCCGCATGGGCACGGCAATGGACTGCTCTTGCTCGATGATATCATTCTGCTGAACCGCCTGACCGGCGAGGTGTTCCTTTCCCACAAAACGCAGTGGAGGTGTCACTGGATGACGATGCCTCATCCCTGTCACCTGGTACAAGCTTTTGCCTGATGGCGAGCACTTCAAAATCGCGATCTCGCAGTCCTGCCCCACGTGCGAAAGCAACTGGAGCATGCCAAGCTGATAGATCGTCCATACAGCCATCCGCCGCGGATTGCGCGCAATCGCATCAACCACACGTTCATAATAGACGGAAGGAATATGATGTTCCCCCACCGCAGATATGCCTGGCCAGAGCAAGGGGAACTCCTCGGCAATGAGCCGCTGCAGCTCTGCGGCATGCTCGGGAAAGAGAGCGGGCAGCTTTTTCAAGTGGGACGCCCGAGGATTCGCTTGCCCCACAATCCATCGGTCCAGAGTTGTCCAGACGCCTTTGATACCAAGCTCTCGCGCCACGCGTTCACGTTCCGCTGGCAGTTCAATGAGCTTTCCGAACCATTCGCGCCATGTCATAACATTCACCTTTTTCACTAACAAATACCTGTATATTCAGATATATGCATATGATACGACATGAAATAGAACCCACATCTTCACGAGACTAAATTCTTCAAATTCATCAATGCATGGGTTCATGACTTTTTGATAGTAACAACGACGGAACCAGCATGATAACATCTTTTTATACAAAGTAGAGCTTTTTACCGTTTGCTCGTTGTGCCTATTTTAGGCAAGATACACGGTATTGTCAACTTGCTGAAAAAAATATACATATATAAACAAAGATGCGCATTCGTCAATCTACATCTCCCTCCATCAATGCAAATGTCCCCTCAATTGGCCCTCGATCAGCCTCTGGAGCGGCTGTGACGCTTATGACGCTTTGTGACGCTTCTGTGACGCTTATGAATCGGCCTCCCAGGCGGCTGTGACGCTTTGTGTCGCTTTTTATACATCGATTCTCAAAAAAAATACACACCCAACACTACTCTCAAACTGCACCCATCCGCCTCTGAAACATCTGTGACACTGCCGTGACACTTCGGTGACACGGCTGAATCGGCCTGGGAAGCGGTTGTGACACTGGTGACACTGCTTTTACTACTTCAACTACCTCAAACTGTCACACGACAGAGCCGGGAGGCTGAGCATCCAGTGGTTGCACGGGATAGAGCCGCTTCAACTTGATGCGCGCATCTGCGGTGTGAAATTGCCAGTTGACGGTGCCCACGCGCTGATTGCGATGATCTTGCCAGCTCTGCACCTGCTGACAGAGGTCCTCGATGGTGGCAATATTGTGGGCCAGGCCCTGCCGTGCCAGCACCGAGAGTTCAATCTCGGCGATATTGAGCCAGGAAGCGGGTTTGGGCGTGTAGTGGATCTCCAACCGGTCGATGAGGGCTTTGGCCTGCTCTGGCGGAAACATCTCGTAAAACGAAGCAGGCGTGTGCGTATTGAGATTGTCCATCACAACGACCACTTTGCTTGCTTTGGGGTAGCGCTCTTCAAGGACCTCTCGCATGAACAGCGCCCAGTCTTGCTTCGT
>JAFMRP010000997.1 GCA_017354095.1 Ktedonobacteraceae bacterium | reverse complement strand
TTGCTCAAGAGCCTGGACTGGTTGTTGCATTACGTACTCCGTCGTTATTGAGATCTCATCAGTATATTCGCAAAAAATAGCTGAATATAACAGGCAAAAATGAGGAGGTATAAAAGTAATAGCAGGGCTAAATGATAGACGTTTTGATCGGTAACTAGAATCGCTACCCCCTTCGACGTGGTATACTTCAAAAAGTAAACCATTTCAACTCATAAGGGTTTTCTTTCATGACTTTTCCGAATATCTTGCTACTCTTTATTGCTGCTGTGTTGGGCGGCACGCTCAACGCCGTCGCGGGCGGGGGGAGTTTCTTCTGCTTTCCCGCCCTTGTCTTCACTGGAATGCCACCTATCACAGCCAACGCAACCAACACCGTCGCGCTCTGGCCCGGTTCGCTCGCCAGCGTGGGCGCCTATCGCCGTGAGATGAAGCAGATCCGCCCGATCTTGCTTATTCTGCTCACCGCCACCAGCCTGATTGGCGGCATTCTCGGTGCTCTGCTGCTGCTCAACACATCGCCGAAAACGTTTGAGCGTCTTATCCCTTTCTTGCTGCTGCTGGCCACGCTGCTCTTCGCCTTCAGTGGCCCCATTACAGCGCGTCTCCGCCTGCGCGATATCGGCAAGGTGCAGCTGACCAGGCGCAACCTGGTTGGCATCTCCGTCGCTCAACTGGTGATCTCCGTCTATGGCGGCTACTTTGGCGGTGGCATCGGCATTCTGATGCTGGCCACGCTGGCACTGATGGGCATGGAAGATATCCACGCGATGAACGCGTTGAAGACGCTGCTGGCGACGTTCATCAACGGTATCGCGGTCGTCACGTTTATCATCGCGGGCATCGTGAGCTGGCCCCAGGCGATTGTGATGGTGATCGGGGCGATTGCTGGTGGCTATGGCGGCGCTTACTATGCGCGCAAAATCAACCCGAAGTGGATTCGCCTCTTTGTTATCGTCGTTGGCCTGGTATTAACCGTGTATTTCTTTATACAGTACTTTGTCTCGAAGTAGATATGCATATATAGACACTAGAAACTGGTACTCACGATGGAATCGCAACGATCACATGATAATGATACCAATCTCACTCGTACGGCTACCCTGCGTGCCGTGCGGCTGGAGCGCGCTGTAAAGCCAGAGCACGGTGAGGCCGCGCCTGTTCAGCGGGTCAGGTGGAGTGTGATGGCCATTGTGGCGGTGGGTGTCTTTATGGCAACTCTGGACTCCTCGATTGTCAACATCAGCCTGCCTACCATCGCCACCTTTTTCAAGGTGCCACTCAACGGCGCGGTGGAATGGGTGATTATCGCCTACCTGGTGGCGACGGCTGCGGTGCTGCTCACGGCGGGACGCCTGGCTGATATGGTTGGGCGCAAAGCTGTCTGGCTTGCCGGACTGGTGATCTTTACCGGCGGTTCGGCTCTCTGTGGCGCGGCTCCCTCGCTGGCTTTTCTGATCGCCTCCCGCGCTTTGCAGGGCCTGGGAGGTGCGCTGCTCATGGCCATCAGTCCCGCGCTTGTCACCAGCGCCTTCCCGCCACACGAACGCGGGCGGGCCCTTGGCTTCAACGCCATTACGGTGGCGCTCGGCGTTAGCGTCGGTCCGACACTGGGCGGCCTGATTACTGCCTCCCTCACCTGGCGCTGGATCTTCTTTGTCAACGTACCCATTGGTATTATCGGTATCCTGGCGACGCTGCGCGTGCTGCAGGAGCCGCTGCGCCGCAATCCTGGCCGCTTTGATCCGCTGGGTGCGGCGCTGCTGGCCCTGGGGATGGCGGGCATTACCGCCGGGCTATCCTTTGGCCAGGAACTGGGCTGGGGCTCGCTCTTTATTACCAGCTCCATTGGAGCTGGCCTGCTGGCGCTGGTCATTCTGCCTTTTGTCGAGCGGCGCGTGCCTAATCCGATTATTGTGCTGGACCTGCTCAAGAATCGCGTTTTTACTTCGGCCATTCTTAGCCTGCTTCTGAGCTTCCTGGCGCTCTTCTCCGTTAGCTTTATGATGCCTTTCTACCTGGAACAGCTGCGCCACTTTCCTACCGCGCTGGCCGGCCTGCTGTTGACGCCGGTTCCCATCACCCTGGCGATCATTGCACCGGTTAGTGGCTCCCTGGCCGATCGCTTTGGATCGCGCTGGCTCGCGGCTGGAGGATTAGCCATCGCCTGCCTTGGCCTGGTATTCATTAGCCAGCTTGACGCGCATAGCTCAATCTTTGATATCATCTGGCGCCTGGTCTTGACCGGTTTTGGACAGGCTATCTTCCAGTCTCCGAATAGCAGCGCCCTGCTCGGCTCGGCTCCACGCGAACACCAGGGCAGCGCGTCGGGCTTTCTGGCTACGGGCCGCACCATGGGCCAGAGCCTGAGTATCGCGCTGACAGGAGCGATCTTTGCCGGCCTGGGTGGCGCCGCCGCCGGTCAAATTCTGGCCAGCCAGCCCCAGAGCAGTGTGCTCCAGCAGGTCTTCACCAGCAGCTTTCGCGTGACGTTTCTGGCCTGCGCTGCCATCGCCGCTATCGGCATCTTTGCCTCGCTGGTCCGTGGCAAAGAGGAGCGCCGCAAAGCTTGAGCGCGAAAATAAAGGCACTCCTCACGCGGAGGAGTGCCCGGGACGGAACAGGCTATTTGCAGCCATCAACGGCTACAGAGACGTTGTTATGGGCTTTACGGCTGTCCTGAGTGTAGGAGTATGCTTGCACACTCAGGTTTTTAGCACCCTGGGTAGAAAACGTTCTCACAGTGGTCTGACCGGGAGATGTATACAGCACGTTCTTTGTTGCGTTTTTGTCGTTGAACGCCAGCTCTGTACGCACTCTGGTGGGCGAGGTCTGCTGTGAGCTTACCCTGACCATAACCTGCTTGACGT
>JAFMRP010000996.1 GCA_017354095.1 Ktedonobacteraceae bacterium | reverse complement strand
CATGATTTTGGTGGTGCTGGCGATGGGGAGTTGCTGAAAGCCATTCATCTGATAGAGGACACGATTGGTATCGGCATCGATGACATAGGCGGCAGCGCCACTAATGAAAGGAGGAGGCGTTAGCGTCGCCGTAGGAGGCAAAGGGGTTGGAGTTGGTGTGGGGGGTAGCGTTGGAGTTGGTGTCGGCGCGTGCATTTCCGACATAGAGAGCGCCCGTCCTCCTGCAAGGGTGGAAGGCACAAAAAAGACTGCCAGCACTGTGATGACAATCATCAGCACAAGGGCTGTCCCCAGAATTGTCCGTTGTATCATACTATACCTGCATTTCTATCCTTCTGGGTCATACTACTCTGTCAAACTTAGTTTGACAGATGCGCCGCCGGCGGCGCGGGAGGGAAGAGATGTGGGCGGGGACACCCCGTCCCTCCGTATTCCGCCCCCCAACGACGCTGCGCGTCTACCGCTACGCGGTCAGGGGGTCGGAAAGGTAGTACCGCCGCAGGAGGACCTGCGGCCCTCCTGCACCTCCCGCTCTGACACCTCTCACTTGAAGCCGGTCAGCCGAGCGGAGAGGCAACCGTCCTCCTGCTACGATATCCTTCAACTGAAGCTTGATGCAGCAATACATTAAGAACAACAAACATAGGTCAACATGGTCTAACCAGCAAATCCGAGGTCCAGAAGCCTCGTCATATCGGAGGTGAGTATTTCTTCTGACGGCACACCAAATTCAGTACCTAGCAGAAGTGTTCCGTCGCGATCGGCAGAGAATGTTATATAATTTCTTTTCTGTTCGTCATGTCCTTTCTGAAGCACATTGAGCCCTGGATAGTCAAGGCGCATCGTATGTGAGTTCTCCCAGACATAGCTATGGTTATGAGCAGTAGCGGAAATCTGGTGCTGCTGCACTGAGATAATCTGGGAAAAGTCGGACAGTTGCAGCGCATAACGGGTCAGGTAGGTAACATCTGCCGCGCTAGTATACTGATCTTGAGCGGCAGACGGAAAGAGGCTGCTAAAATGTGTATTGTTGAGTTGGAGTTGACGCGCCTCTTCATTCATCATCGCCACGAAGCTTTGGGTGTTGCCGGCTACCGCGTGGGCAATCGCTGCCGCGGCATCGCTTCCCGAAGGGAGAAGCAGCCCGTAGAGTAATTCCCTCAGAGGAATCTGGTCTCCTGGTTGGAGGAGTGCCATAGGTAACGATTGTGGTACCTCATTGAGTGTAGCTTGTTCAATTGTCACAGATTGATCCAGATTAGCATTTTCGATGGCAACTACCGCCGTCATGATCGTTGTCAGGTTGGCCAATGGTAAGCGAGCCTGGCCATTGAAATCGACCAGTACTTTACCAGTGGTGGCATTCATGAGAAATGCTGCCGTCCCATGTAGATTGGGAGTGGTTTTGGAAGGAACAGGCGTCTTCTGGTGGGAAGTAATCTGGTGCTGCCATTGGAAAATAGTGAGCATACTCCCAATGAGAAGCGCGGCTACTAATCCCGAGAGAACTTTGATGAGGTATTGTTTGCCCTGTTGTTTTTTATTAAGGCGCTGGTCTGCCTGTTGTGGACGCGAAAGCAGACGTAGGTGGCGAGAATCAGGTTGTGGTTTGGTATCGTTGCAGGTATATTGTTCGGAGAGGCGTTCTCTGATTCGTTCCAATCGGCGAGCATCATCTCTGGCAATGTGCTGCAACGCGTGTATCAGGTGTGTATCAGGCGTAGCCGAAGGGCTATCTGGTATCCGCAAATGTCGCTCGATCTGCTCCTCAATGATCTCTGGAGAAAATTGCTCGTCGCGATGCTTCATTGCTACACTCCTTCCTGTTGACGATACCTGATGCGTAAAAGATTAAGCGCCCGCGAGAGCGTTACTCGAATGACATTATCGCTTTTGTTGAGCTGCTGAGCGATCTCCTTCAAGCGCAGGCCGTGGCCGAAGCGAAGCCGCACAATTTCCTGTTGTAGCTCAGAGAGATGAGAGAGGTGGGCACGTAACACAGCATAGTCTTCATTGCGTAATGCCATGCGTTCCGGCATGCGATCATCGTCATCAAAGAGTAAAGAAGCAGCCTTTTCTAATTCGACAGACGGATAGCGAGTGGTACGCCGGTAGTAGTCAACAGTTTTGTTGTAGGCGATGCGACGTAACCACGCCAGTTGTTCTCCATCGCTCCAGTTTATCCAGACTTGATTCTCAATGGCCGCGATAAATACCTCCAGCACCAGATCATCAGCCTCTTCTTTGAGAGAAATATAGCGTGATATGTAGGTAAGAATAATGTGTGCATAACGATCATAGAGGTTAGCGACGGCTGAATCAGCAAACGCAACCTCATGGTCTATCTGGTGCATATCACTCCTCAAAAAAACGTATAAAACTCTACATTTGTTATCGATGAGGACTTAAAAATATTAACAACGAAGTACAAGAGAGCACGGAATCGATTGGGCATGAACCGGCCACCCGCGTCCCACCGGCCACCCTCAAGGGGTGGCCTTACATTAAGGTCAGATGGTCAGGAATGGGAGGAGGGCTTCTTCGCTGGCCTCAAGCTGTGGGAGAGGATCGAGAAGCGGGCTTAACGCGAGGCTATTTTTCAGGCCGGAACTGGTCAGAATGCCGACAACACCCTGACTGGCTGCCTCATCGGTGGTGAGCAGACCAGCAGTGAGTGCAGCGCGAATGCCAGCGAGAGCCGCAGCGCTAGCAGCTTCGCAGTAGATCCCTTCATAGGCTGCCAGGTCTTTCCAGGCCTGGAGGATTTCCTGATCGGAGACTGCCACGGCGGCTCCTCCAGATTCTCGAATAGCTTTATAGGCATGATAGCCGCTGACACGGTGGCTGAGCGGCGGAGCCACATTCGGTTG
>JAFMRP010000995.1 GCA_017354095.1 Ktedonobacteraceae bacterium | reverse complement strand
CCCTCCTGCACCTCCCGCTGCCACGCCTTTCACAGAAGCACTGACAGGGTACTGTGATGGATCAACGAATACGCATTGATGAATATATTTTATACACAACTTTACCACAAGAGCCATTATCGGTACGATGATGGAGCCATTTTTTGTGTTGTGGGGAAATTCGCACTGGACTTTTTTTGCCAGATCTGGCATACTTAGCAGGAACATAGTGATCTACAAAAAGCGTGGATGGGGAAAAGTAAGCGAGCAGTAAAGCTGCAGAGAGAAGAGGTCACCGGCTGCAAGCCTCTTCGCTACACTACGAGTTGAAGTTCGCCCCTGAGCTGGCTGTTGAATATGAGTAGACAGCCCCGGATCGTCTCCGTTAACAGACGGAACCAAGTGGGGCCGCGGTGCGTGCATTTCCAGAATATATTGTGCGGTGTGCCGGGCTCAACAAGGGTGGTACCACGGAGATTGATCAAGCTGGCAACTTCGTCCCTGCGACGTGTTGCCAGCTTTTTATGTTTATGCATAGATGTCACTACGCCATGCAACTACACATCTGGAGAATTTGTGGGATGAGTAATCTTATGAACCTCGACATCACCCAGCAGTTAGAAGAGCTGCGCCGCGAGGCTATGGCCTCCCTGGCCAGCGCCACCAGCACCGAGGAGACACGGGCCTGGCATGGCGAATACCTGAGCCGCAAAGGGCGCCTTACAGGTATCCTGCGCGGCCTGGGCGGTGTTTCCGCCGAAGAGCGCCCGCGCATCGGCAAGATCGCCAATGAGGTAAAGACGGCTCTGGAAGAAGCCTTACAGGCGCGCCAGGAAGAGCTGGAGCAGGCTGAGTTACTGGCCGCGCGTAACAAAGAACTGGTCGATATCACCCTGCCCGGTCGCCCACAAACGCCGGGCAAGCTGCACCTCAGCACACGCGCGCTGCGTGAGATTGAGGGAATCTTCGCCTCGATGGGCTTCCAGGTCTATGAAAGTCCCGATGTGGAGACTGATGAATATAACTTTCAGCTGCTGAATATGCCCGAGGGGCACCCGGCCAGGGATATGTGGGACACATTCTATACGACGACTCCCGACCTGCTGCTGCGCACACATACCAGTCCGGGACAGGTCCACGCCATGCGCCAGTACGCGCCAGAGCCTATTCGCATCGTCTTGCCCGGTATGTGCTACCGCTATGAGCCGGTAACGGCCCGTTCCGAGTCGATGTTCTACCAGGTCGAGGGCCTGGCGGTCGGCAAAAATATTACGTTTTGCGACCTGAAGGGCACCATCACAAACTATATCACGCAGATGTACGGTGAGGGGCGCAGGATGCGCTTCCGCAAGAGCTACTTCCCTTTCACCGAGCCAAGCGTGGAGGTAGATATTGACTGCGTGATCTGTAACGGCAAGGGCTGCACGGTTTGCAAATATAGCGGCTGGCTGGAATTGATGGGCGCGGGCATGGTACATCCGGTGGTGCTGCAGTATGGCGGCTATGATCCCACCGAGTTCAGCGGTTTCGCATTCGGCATGGGGCCCGACCGCACGAGCATGCAGAAGTATGGAATCGACGATATCCGGTACTTCTTCACCAATGATGTACGACTGACGGAGCGCATTAATTAGCGGCTGCTGGCGCGATTTTTGGAGAGAATAACGTATGCAAGTACCCATTTCATGGTTAAAAGAATATGTTGCATTGAACCTGCCGGTGGAGCGGCTGGCGGAACGCCTGACGATGGCCGGCATTGAAATAGAGAGTATCCGGCGCCAGGGCGACTGGTGGGACCCCACAACGATCGTCGTGGGACAGGTGGTGGCCGTCAAAGCGCATCCCAACGCCGACCGGCTGGTGCTAGTCGAGGTCGATCATGGTGCGGGAGCGCCAGAGCAGGTCGTCACAGGCGCACCCAACCTCTTCGAGTATAAAGAGCAGCAAACGCTTCCGGTGCTTAAGGTCGCGTTTGCTCGCTCAGGCGCGGTGCTGATCGACGCCTATAGCGATGAAGATCCCCGGCCAAAAAAGAAGCTCAAGCCATCGAAGATTCGGGGCGTTCCCTCGAACGGCATGGTCTGCTCTGAGCGTGAGCTGGGCCTGAGCGATGAGCATGAAGGTATACTGCTGCTGCCGGAAGACGCACCGGTAGGCACACCGCTGCGTGATTACCTAGGCAGCGAAGTGCTGGAGATCGGTCTGACGCCCGACATGGCACGCTGTCTCAATGTGATTGGGGTCGCGCGCGAGGTTTCCGCGCTCACGGGCTCTTCTCTGAGCTTACCCCAGGACGAGACCGCGCTCACCGAGGGCAGCGACGTGGCCAATTACGCCAATGTCGAGATTGAAGCGCCTGAACTGTGCAATCGCTATACGGCCATGATCATTAAAAACGTACAGATTGGCCCCTCGCCCCAATGGATGCAGGAGCGATTACGCGAGGCCGGTATGCGCCCCATCAATAATGTCGTGGACATTACCAACTACGTTATGCTCGAATGGGGCCAGCCCCTGCATGCTTTCGACTACGATCTGCTCAAAGAGCGTGCCGAGCGGTCGGGCCAGGCAAAGCCAACCATCATTGTGCGCACAGCCCGGCCCGGTGAGAAGATGACCACGCTCGACGGCGTGGAGCGCGAACTTGATGAGTCGATGCTGATGATCGCCGATACGCTGAGCAGCATCGCCATTGCCGGCGTGATGGGCGGAACGGAGACCGAGGTCAATGACCAGACGCGCACGATCCTGCTGGAGTCGGCAACCTTTGATGGCATCAATAACCGGCGCACATCGCAGAAGTTAAAGCTGCACAGCGAGGCCAGCCACCGCTTCACACGCAGTATTCCGGCCACACTCAATCCGATTGGAGCACGCCGGGCCGCCGCCCTG
>JAFMRP010000994.1 GCA_017354095.1 Ktedonobacteraceae bacterium | reverse complement strand
CGTAAAGCGAAAGATAGCGCCGCCTCCCGGGCGCTCCTCAGCCCAGATATGCCCTCCATGCGCTTCAATAATACCACGGCACACTGCCAGGCCCAGACCCGTTCCCATAGCACTGCTCGTGCCCGCGCGCCTGGCAACACGATAGAACTTATCAAAGATACGTTCCAGGTCGGCCCGAGGGATACCCGGTCCACGATCTGCCACACTGACCTGCAATTCTTTATCGACTACTTCGGCTGTTATCTCTATCGAAGAAGAGGTATAGCGCAGGGCATTCTCAAGCAGGTTCGTCAGTACCTGATCCATCTGCAAATAGTCGATTTCGACTGGTGGCAAATCGGGCGGAACGGTTGTGTGGATCTCTCTGCCCTGCAGGACATTCTGCATATGTCCCAGCACATCATGGATCAATTCATCTAAGGGGTACCACTCTTTCTCCAGCTTCAGCGCGCCTCCTTCGATGCGCGACATATCCAGCAGATTGCCCACCAGGCGATTAAGTCGATCCGCTTCTCGTTCAATCGCCATCGCGAAGCTTTTGCGCTCCTCTTCGCTCCACTGGACATCCTCTTGCAGCAGACTGCTGGCAGAGGCTTTGATAGAGGCAAGGGGTGTACGCAAATCATGCGAGACCGAGGAAAGCAGAGCGGTACGCAGTGCATCGGTGCGGCGCAGCAGTTCGACTTGCAGGTTTTCGCGGCGCAGCCGGGCGCGTTCCATAACTGCCTCGGCCTGCTCCAGAAAGGTCCAGAAAAAGGCCATGCGTGGATCCAGGCGCGTCTCTTCAGCACCAAGGCCGATGCGGAAGCTGCGCCCACTATCTTCCATCAGCAGGCGAGCCACACCGAGGGCCTTTGTGCCAAAGTGCAGCGGGATAAGGCGCACATAGCGATAGCCTGCCGGGCGTCGCGTCAGCACTCTTCTCAAATGATGGCTCGATACCTCTTTGAGAGAGGATGAAGAGTTCGTATTGGCATACAGATCGACCGTTTGCCCCTGTGCCATTGCCAGATCAGCACTATGCTCCTCGTCGGCTGAGAGATGCATCTCGGCCACCGGCTGCCGGGCAGCGGCCCGCAGGGTCAGCTTTCCCTGTTCATCAAGCAGTATAATAGCGCAATCGTACACACCTGAGCTGGCAAAGACATCTACGACAGCATGAGCGATGATGCTCAACTGCTTCTCAATATCCTCCTCGCTGGTTGTCGCCTTCACCAGTTCATAGAGGATACGCGTCTCCCACTCGCGCTGTGTCGCCTCTTCAGCTCTGCGGCGCAGGGCTGAAGCCAGTTGACCGGTAATAATTGCCGTCGCCAGGAAAATAAACAGAGCCAGCCACTCCTCAAAGCGCGCAATCGTAAACGTATAGAACGGCATGATCAGGAAAAAGTCAAACGTGAAAAAAGCCGTGATAGAAGCAACCACCGCCGCATACAATCCGCGCGTACTGGCCAGCGCCAATACCACTGGCAGATAGATCAGGGAAATATTGGGAATGGTAGGATAGAGATGAAACCAGTACAGAATTAATGTCACTGCCAGGCTACCAAGCAGTGCGATAACCGTATCAACGGCGTAACGTTTCCAGTATTGTTTCCTGGTGGGCAGAGACAATAGGAAGGCTTTCATCTATAGTTTCCCTTGAGCAATGTATCTTCTATATTCTATCGATTGCACAGCATATCACACAATGGTTACCGGGAAAAGGGGACGATTTTTGAGCGCGAAAGCTCTTGACCAGGCTGAGCCGGGCGGCTATACTGCAGGATGGTATGAGACGATATATTCATGTTTTTCTCTTCTTGCTGATGGCACTGCTCTTCCCGCTGGCCTCGTGCAGTCCGGGGCACGTGGGAACGAACGTCATAGCATTCATACGCGATGGGCATCTGTGGACCATCGACCCGGACGGAGCAAACGCCTTTACGGTGGCAGCCCAGAATACGCCCATTGTTGGGTATACATGGTCGCCGAACCACCAGCTACTGGCCTTCCGCGCGCTCGATCCCGATTTTGCCAGGACCCAGGCAGGTAAGCAGATCAGTACCCACCCCATCACAGGACAGGTCGGAGATGCAGCAAGTTCTGTGAACACCATCGGTGTGGATGGTGGCAGCCCTATCACGATCGCCTTCTCCAGTCCAGATGTGCGCTACAGCAACGCCACATGGAGCACGAACAATGCGCGCCTGCTCTACCGCCAGACAGGCACCACGCCTCCCAGCAGTCCTGACAGCATTCGCTGGTGGGTTTCCCAAAACGATCAGCCAGGCGGTATTGCTATCAAATCGCTGCCCGGCAGCTACTCTATTCCCGCTATCTCCTATGATGTCAATAATGCTCTCGTTGTAGGGAACTCCGGGCACGGGCTCTTTACCACTACCCTGACTGGAACAGACGAGCGCGTCCTCCAGAGAGAGGGGTTGTCCGGCCATCCTTTGCCAGCAGCGCTTGAGCGTATACTCTGGCAGCCTGCGCATCAGAACGCGAGTATGCTGTATGCAGTGCCGCTTTCCTCGCCGCCAGGCAAGCCTCTGCAGGTTCAACTGGTACAGCGCACGCTGAACGGCCAGGTCAGCCAGCTGGCGAGTTGTGCCTGCACGCAGTTTGCCTGGTCACCGGACGGCAACTATGTGCTCTATGGTACGGCAGCCGCCTACACCATTTTGCGCCTGAGCGACCGCAGCACCTTCGATATTGAGGGCGTGGCTGATAGCGTGCCCTACTGGTCGCCTGATAGCCGATTCCTGCTGCTGGACGGTCCGCACAGCCTGAGACTGGTGCAGGTTGCCAGCAGGCAGCAAACGGTACTGTTGAGCGATGGTAGTTCCAGTTCCCAGCCAGAAACAGTCGTGCCATCGACAGCCACCAACACCCTG
>JAFMRP010000993.1 GCA_017354095.1 Ktedonobacteraceae bacterium | reverse complement strand
ACCACCTGAGCGCGCAGCGCGCAAGCCTTACCGCCAGATGACGCGCAGCGTAGGTGCGCCAGCACCGTTTCTGGCGGACTTTCAAGAAGACACGCTAGCGTCGTTGGTGGTCTGGACAAGAGGGAAAGCCCTCGAGTCTTTCTCTCTCCTACGAGCCGCCGTAGGCGATTCCTTGCAGACCCCCTGACGAACGCAGTTCGTAGCTGCGCCAGCAGCGTTGGTGGTCTGGACAAGGGGCGGCGAGAAGGATTCCTGACAATAACCGCATCCCTTGCCAGGAAAACGAATGAGTATTTAAGAACCCACAAATGGAGAGCAAATACATGATATTTGCCTTTGACGAACGACCATCGGACTCACCCTTTATCGAAACCATCTGGCGTACGCAAAGCGAGCGTCCCGGCACATTTATATCGCGCGCTGTAAGCCACTGGGAAATGGTCGTGACGAAACAAAATGGCAGGATAACCGTGTGTGTACGGGGACCCGAGACGAAAGCCACGCTTGCACATTGCCCCGAGCACGCCGAGTTTTTTGGCATCCAGTTTAAACTTGGCACATTTATGCCACAACTGCCCACAGGAAATCTCCTGGATGGAGACATAACCCTGCCCGAAGCTACGACCAGGTCCTTCTGGCTTCTTGGCTCTGCCTGGCAGCTTCCTGACTATGAAAATGCAGAAACATTTGTAAACCGGCTTGTGCGCGACGGTCTACTTGTTCGTGAACCTGTCGTAGGTGCGGCATTACAGGGCCAGCTGAAAGAACTATCCTTACGCTCCATACAGCGCCGCTTCTTGCGAGCCACCGGGCTAACACAGGGCGCTGTTCGTCAAATCGAGCGCGCCCGAGAGGCGGAGGCCCTCCTGGAGCAAGGCGTATCTATCCTCGATACCGTCGATCAGACTGGCTATGCCGATCAATCGCACATGACTAGGTCACTAAAGCACCTGATCGGACGAACACCCGCCCAGATCATCAGCACACGAACAAATTAGAATTTAAATCCATCTATCCAAATCTACGCCAATCAATCACCATCCGTATCCTTCAATGAAAAATACCCCTCAACCCGCTCCAGAAGCGGCTATGTCGGGTATGTCGGGTTCATGTCGGGTTCATGTCGGGTCTGAAGCGGCCTCTGGAGCGGCTATGTCGGGTATGTCGGGTTTCTTACATCGATTCCCAAAAATAAATCGTCGTGCTCTCGACTACTTTTCTCCCCACACAAAACGAATTATTCAGGTCATTGTAAGGTGTCCCTCTTAGCCTGCAAGTTCCCTATCAGGCACAGGCACCATAATCAAGCTGATGTCATCTATCATGCGGGGATTAGCGCTTTCTATGGAAGTAACAAATAGAGAAACCAGCGATATCACTGCTCAAGAGCCACAGGCCACGCAGCAGCCGCGCAGACCATCGCGCAAGCGCAACATCATCATTTTCGTTGTCGTCTGTGTACTCAACGTTGGCCTGCTCATTGTCATCGGCACACAACTGCTCACGCCTGCCAGTCCCGGCCAGAGCAATCCAGGCGGTGCCGCAGCAGCCATTGGTGAGGTGAACACCCCCCTGCTCGGCAAGATCGCTCCCAACTTTACACTCCCTCGCCTGGGAGATGCAAACTCGCGGGTCACCCTGGCGGACCTCAAGGGCCGGCCAGTCGTGCTCAATTTCTGGGCCTCCTGGTGTGCCCCCTGTAACGACGAAGCGCCCCTTTTGCAGAAAAGCTGGACAACCAGCCTCCAGAAGCAGGGGGTCGTCCTGATCGGCATCGACGGCGCTGAGCAATCAGACAACGACTGGCGCGCTTTCCTGCAAAAGCACGGCATCACCTATCTTAACCTGAAAGACACCGTCAATGGCGCAACCGCCGTTGATTATGGCGCCACAGGCTTCCCGGAAACGATATTCATCGACCGCCGGGGCAACGTCGTAGCAAAAGTCATCAAGCCGCTCAGTGAGCAGGCTATCGATTTCGAAATAGCGAAAATTATCTAGCGCCGGAGTAGGCATAATGCTCGATCTTCCCTGGCTGACCGTGCTGATGCGTGCTCTGCACATTCTGTCCGGGGCCGTCTGGGTTGGTGGTAGCCTGATGTACCTCGTGGTTGTCCTGCCCGCGCTGCGTAGCAACAGCCCTGCGCCCGCCATCGCCGGCCAGATCGCGGCGCAGTTCAAGCGCATGGTCAATATCTGTATCGGCGTGCTCCTGTTGAGCGGCGGTTACCTGATTTTTGACCGCCTGCAGCAAACCAGGCTGGGACTGCCCTACACGGTCGTGCTGGTGCTTAAGATTATCTCTGCTCTAGGCATGTTTATCCTGGCCGTCTATATGGGCCAGAGCAATATTCGGCGGCTCGCCAGGCGTGGCACGCGACTCTCCAGAGTTGCCCCACAACTGATGCTCGCTCTGGGAATCATCATATTTATGCTGGGTGCGCTCCTCAACGGACTATACGAGGCAGCCATCGCACCCCACTGATCGATGGAGGTCGTATTGTGCAGCCCGCTCTGAATATATCGGCACGCGAAAAAAAACCGGCTCGCAAGTTTCCATTGAGCTTCCTGATCGCCGGTCTGGTTATTCTCGGCGCCATCATCTACCTGGTCTATGCGAACACGCAGGCCAATGCCGTCTACTACATGACCGTATCGGAATTGAAACACTGCTCCACTTGTGCCAGCCAGTCCGTACGCGTAGCGGGCATCGTGCAGGCCGGTTCCGTTGTGCGTGACGACCAGAAGCATCTCATCACCTTCACCGTCATAGATGGCAACCAGACCATGAACGTCGCCTACAGCGGCGTCGTACCCGACATCTTCCGCCCAGGTATTCAGGTGGTGGTAGAAGGGCGCTACAGCGGCCAGGGCCCATTCCAGGCC
>JAFMRP010000992.1 GCA_017354095.1 Ktedonobacteraceae bacterium | reverse complement strand
AGCCACGCTGTTTTACTGATGTTTACGTACGCCTCGGAAGCGATACCTTCTCTCGCTACGGCCTTATTCTCCTCGTGTTTTTCCACTATTGCATCTCGGTCAAACCATAGAACATTATCTGGTACTTCTACTAACTGTTGTGACGTTCACGTACCTTCTCAATGATTATTACCAGCGCCAGTATACACGGCGCGTCAATGCCAGGAGCAACATCGACAGTATAGTTATCGCCAAACAACCCACCATCTCTGCTAACCTGTCCAACCAGATCGCCACTCCCATCGCAAACCTCAAAATTCCAGTCCCACAGATCGCCATCGATCTGCAGCGTCGTTCCATCGTCGCACTCGACCGCGAAGCTTTCGTTAAAAAAGTGGAATAGCTCGTGCGCGCTGGCCCAATGCTCGCCATTGCGGTAGATATCATAACCACCAAACAGGTGTTTTTGAATCTGGACAACCTCCTGGCCTGCACTCACATCATACATCGAGAGATCATCGCCGAAGAGACCACCCTGCACTTCAAAGATGACATTGTCCTCATCGTCACGAATCGTAAAAGCACCGCTCAAACTCCAGGCTCGCTCTTGCAAGTGATAGCGCACGTTTCCCCCCTTTATCTCAAAAAACGCTGCCACCTTTCGGTGGCGAGTAGGACCAGCCACGGTTGTCAGCTCCTGGTTGTGGTTTCATGGTATGATGTCAATGAGGTAATTACGATTATCTGAGGCTGGAGGTTGTTCTTGTGAGCAAGGAACTGGTCATGATACCTGGACACGATTATATCGGCGTAGGCATAGGTGCGATGGTTTTTAACCGAGATGGCAGAGTCTTTCTAGCACAACGGGGAGCCAAAGCCTGGAATGAAAGGGGCACCTGGGAGTTTCCCGGCGGTAAGGTGTCATTCGGAGAGACCCTGGCGCGAGCAATTACCCGCGAGTTCCAGGAAGAATATGGCATGCGCATCGAGATCATTGAACTGCTGGGCGTCACGGACCACATCCTGGTAGAAGAGCAGCAGCACTGGATCTCCCCGACCTTTATCGCACGCTATCTCTCAGGTGGGCCTAGCATTCTAGAGCCGGAGAAATGCCAGGCCATCGGCTGGTTCCCGCTTGATGAACTCCCCGAGCCCCTTTCACAGGTAACAGAGAATGACGTACAGATGTACTCGATGAGGTATGGCTTGCGCAGCAACTGGCATGCTGACGAAGCATATACCTGAACCTTTAACTCCGCGGCAGAAACTGCAGCGCTTCGTAGAGGCACAGATCTCCAATGTGATCGACAGCAATATCTGGCTGGAAGTCCTCGGGCACCTGGGCAGCGTATTTACCCTGTCGCACAAAAACCGTCGTGATCTTACCATCCAGAAGCCGCTTACTATCGAGTAGTATCTCTGGCTTGTCGTCGATCATGATATAATGATCACCTGGATAGCGCTGCATCGTTTCTTCCAAATGCTGCTGCTTGTGGGCATAGAGCAAAACCCGGCCCTGGACCAGGTCCGCCAGGCCGCTACTGAAAATCTTCTCTGCCTGAAAATAGAGGTCTCCGTCCGAAACGATGACGGTCGTTCCTTGCGTGTTCAGATGCTGCAGCGTCTCAATCACGTTGGGGTAGAGGGCGTCATAGAATGGGTAATTATCGAAGAGCGAATGGATATGCTGGTAGGTCTGCTCATCCATCTCAGCCAACGGCGTGCGTTCACGCAGTCGCTGCAGGGCAAGAGGGATATCAACAATATCCTTCTCCTTGCGCACCTCTTCGTACAAATCCCAGAAACGCTGCGTCAGGTCCTGACCTAGCTCTACCTGGAGGTGACGATCCAGGTCGTCTTTGGCATAGTCATTGTCTAACAATGTGTTATCAATATCGAGCCAGAAAACGAGTTTTGACATCTTGTTGCTTTCTTACTTTCTGCTTGAGCGTTGTGGGCAGCTGCCGGCCTGGCGATTGGCAAAAAGTCTGCCCCTTATCTTAGAAACGTCCCCCAGAAAGGGAGCGTATACAGGAAAGTGAGATTACGCACAGAAGGTCCCATGTATATCAGAGGTAACGTCCTGAGCCATGAAAGTTATTTTTCGCAGTCGTGATTTTGCCAGTGTCGAGGGGCTCGGCCTTGGCTTTACCAACCGGCGCCCTACGGCCTCAGCCTGGACCTATCAGGGCCGCGTACAACATACCCGCTGGCAGGGCATCTTCGACTGCCATTGGGAGCAGGCCGCCGATGCTACGAACAGCCCCCGTCCCACCGAACTCCTCTGGGTAGCACACGGCGATGCGCGCCTCTTTGGGCTGGCCGCCGCTCTCAAGTCTGCCGGCTTTGTCGTTGACGTAGAACAAGATTGAGGATTGCGTCTTATGGAACGTGTGCAAGAGCAAAAACGTATCTTATTGTTGATGACTCCGGCTACCTACCGGGCGGGAGCATTTTTACAGGCAGCACAGAAGCTGTCTCTGGAGGTGGTCGTCGGCATCGACCTGCCGGAGACACTGGCCGACTACTGGCACGTCCCCCTGGGCATCGATTTCGCTGATATCGCCACGTCGGTTCAGACCATCACGACCTATGCTCGACAACATCCTCTGACCGCTATCCTCTCCGTCGACGATAGCGCCAGCGAACTGGCTGCTCAAGCCAGCGCGGCGCTAGGCCTGGCTCACAACTCTCCACAGGCCGCTGAGGCCGCGCGCGATAAACTTCTGATGCGCCGGCTCATGGCAGCAGGTGGTGCACCCTGCCCCGTCTTTCGCGACTTCCATCTAAGCGACGACCCGTCCTGGATCGCAGCCAGCGTCTCCTATCCCTGCGTGCTGAAACCCCTGCGACTCTCTGGCAGCCGGGGCGTCATACGCGCCAATAACCAGCAGGAATTCGTCACAGCCTT
>JAFMRP010000991.1 GCA_017354095.1 Ktedonobacteraceae bacterium | reverse complement strand
TAGAGCAGCCATAGTATTCTGTCAAACGAAGTTTGACGGATGCGCTGGTCTCTTGTTCCGCTCTGCAACGCCGCTACCGCGGCTACTGCTGCGCAGTCAGCAGAGCGGAGAGGCAGTCGTCCCCTTGACCCCTGCCTTGCTTCCCTCACCTGAGCCTTGACAGAACAACAGGAAGAGATATGTATGGACACAGCAAACCTGGTAGCGATTGATGTGCATACTCACGCGGAGGTATCAGAAAGAATCTCCGGCGATCCGATGTGGAAAGAGATGCAGGAGGCGTCGTCGCACTATTTCAAGGGCGATGAGCATCGATTGAGCATCCCGCAGATCGCGGCCTACTACCGCGAACGGAAGATGGCCTGTGTGATTTTTCCCGTCGATATGGAGGCCGCGACCGGCCAGGTACGGGTTCCAAACGAGGAGGTAGCCGAAGTCGCTGCTGAAAATTCCGATGTGTTAATTCCATTCGCCAGCATCGATCCCGCGAAGGGGAAGATGGGCGCACGCGAGGCTCGCCGTCTCGTTGAACATTTTGGTGTGCGTGGCTTCAAGTTTCACCCTTCCGTGCAGGAATTCTATCCCAATGATCGGAGCGCCTACGTTCTCTACGAGGTGATCGCCGAGGCTGGTCTGCCCGCCGTGTTCCATACGGGGCATTCTGGTATCGGTACGGGGATGCGCGGGGGAGGCGGGATACATCTCAAGTACTCGAATCCGATGTATCTTGACGATGTGGCGGTCGATTTTCCCGATATGCCAATCATTATGGCTCACCCATCCTTTCCCTGGCAAGATGAAGCGCTTTCCGTGTGCCTGCACAAGCCCCAGGTGTATATTGACCTCTCCGGCTGGTCGCCGAAGTATTTTCCCCCTCAACTGGTACAGTACGCAAATACCCTGCTCAAGCATAAGGTGCTCTTTGGCAGCGACTACCCATTGATCACCCCGGACCGGTGGTTAGCGGACTTTGAACAGATCGCCATCAAGCCAGAAGTGCGTCCGCTGATCCTCAAGCAGAACGCCATTCAACTGCTCGGCCTCGACAAGCCACGTCCAGGGCAGGAGTAGTACAATGAAACGGTGAATTGATCTACCTGGATATCAAAGGAGGTATCTGACAATGACGTATCATAGCGAAGTGGTGGGCAGCCTGCTGCGGCCTGCCTATCTGGCGAGCGCGCGCCAGCAGCACGAGGCAGGGCAGATCAGCGCGGCGGAGTTCAAAGCCATAGAAGATCGAGCGGTGGACGAAGCCATCGCGCTGCAGAAAGACGCCGGTATCGATGTGATTACCGATGGGGAGATGCGGCGCTACGCGTTCTTCGGGCACCTTGTCGACGCCCTGGACGGCTTCGATAAGTATGGAGGCTGGGCCATCCCCTTCACCGACGAGAGCGGCGAGCAGCTTATTTTCAAGCGACCGGTAGTTGTTGAACGGCTCAGGTGGCGCAGAAGCATGTGCGCGGAGGAGTGGGTGTACCTGCGATCTCGCTATAAAGGTCCGGGGAAGGTTACGATGATCAGCGCGCAGCAGGCGGCTGCCTACTACGATCCTGATAAGTCGCGCGGCGCGTATGCGACCCGTGATGCCTACCTGGCGGATATTGTAGATTTCTCGCGCCGCGAGGTAGAAGAGTTGATTCGCCTTGGCTGCACCTACATCCAGATCGATGCCCCGCAGTATGCAGCGCTGCTTGATCCTCAGATGAGGGAGGGATATCGCCAGCGCGGCAGCGATCCAGATAAGCTGATTGATACCTGCATCGAAATGGATAATGCGATCATCGATGGCCATCCTGGCGTGAATTTCGGCATTCATATCTGCCGTGGCAACAATCAGAGCAAGTTTTATGCCCGTGGCGATTACGAGCCGATTTCCCGTATTTTTAGCCAGGCTCATTTTCAACGTTTCCTGCTCGAATACGACGATGACCGTTCCGGCGGCTTTGAACCGCTGCGGCATGTTCCCGAGGATCGCACGGTTGTCCTGGGACTGGTAACGACCAAAAAGCCCCGGATGGAGTCCGCGAATGAGCTGCGACAGCGCATCGAGGAAGCTGCTCGCATCATACCCCTGGAGCGGCTTGCCCTCAGTCCACAGTGCGGCTTCGCCTCCACGATGGAGGGAAATCTTCTCACGCACGAGGATCAACAGCGCAAGCTGGAGCTGGTGGCGAACGTTGTACGAGATGTCTGGGGTTCGCAGGTGCAGGGGTAGGGGTTTTCAGAAGAGAACATAGTAGCGCCACACAAGCAGGTTAGAATGGAGCTGTTCGTATAATGGAATCACGTTACGACATTGGAATGAAGTTCCGTAAAGAGGTGCTGGGCAGCGAGCACGTTGAACGATCACTGGCGCGCGCGACCGAGTTCGATGCTGACTTTCAGCACTTCATTACCGAGATGGCCTGGGGCTCGGTCTGGGCCCGGCCAGACCTGGACCGGCGAACGAGAAGCCTGGTCACGATTGCTATTCTGGCAGCGTTAGGCCGCGAAGAACTGGCCCTGCACTTGCGCGCCAGCCGCAATATTGGGATCGATCCAAAGGAGATCGCGGAGGTGCTTCTTCATGTAGCCGTGTATGCAGGAGTTCCCGCGGCCAATACCGCGTTTGCAGTAGCGAAGAAAGAGCTCGCCGTGCCGGAGAAAACTGACTCGACGACAGCAAGCCAGGAGGACGTATGAGCAATACCACTATTGGCGCTATCATTCGAGGAGATCGAGAAGTTTTTCCACCCTACCTGTATGAGGCATACCAATCCACGCGGCGCCGCGCTCCGACGCTGCCCCTCATTGATGTACCGCTTTCCATCTCGGAACTGACCGGCCCGGGTCCTGCCATCAGCGGGATCACGCCAGAAGACGCCGACCTTACGCGCAACGCAGGG
>JAFMRP010000198.1 GCA_017354095.1 Ktedonobacteraceae bacterium | reverse complement strand
CCGCAGGCGGCGAGAAGAGCAAGAAAGGTAATCGGGAGCACAGACAATGAATCGCATCGACCGCCTGACGGCCATCATCCTACTCCTACAGGGAGGCAAGCGCACCGCCAGTGAGATCGCGCGCCGCTTCGAAGTATCCAGGCGCACAGTGTTTCGCGACATCGAAGCCCTCGGCGAGATGGGCGTCCCGGTCGTAGCTGAAGCGGGCACAAACGGCGGCTATAGCCTGATGCCCGGCTATTCGCTGACTCCTCTCCAACTGACAGCACGCGAGACGCTGCTGCTGCGCCTGGCACTCAGCAGCGTCACACAACTGGCCGACACACCCTTCAAACAGGAACGAGAGTCACTACTCGCCAAAATCCAGGTCCTCATTCCCGCACAACACCACCAGGACACAGAGCAGCTCCTGCAATCCGTTCAGCTTGACGTCCCACAACGCAAATATGCCACACCGTTTATCGAACAACTCCTCGACAGCACACGCGCAGAGCAGTGGCTCTCTGTCTCATATCGCTCGGAACGGGGAACCTCCCGGCAAACCATCCTCCCCCGCCGCCTCTATTCCGCTGGCGGCTTCTGGTATTGTGAAGCCTACTCACAGGAACGTCGAGAACAACGCACCTATCGCGTTGACCGCTTCACCTCGGTGAGCATCATTCAGGCTCCAGAACAGCGCAGCGCACCCCTGTCTCCCCAGCTTCCCTACGGCCACCCTTCGCACCCCGAAGTACGCATCCGTCTCACAGCGCGCGGCATCCTGGTCATGGAACGCGACCCCCACCTGGGCGACATGATTCAACCGCTCGATGAGGATAATGGGCTCCTCTGCTTCCGTTGTCCTCCAACGGAATACAACTGGCTGGCACGCACCCTGCTCAGCCTCGGCCCTGATGCCGAGATCCTGGCACCCGACACCCTTCGCAACCTCGTACGGCAGATGGCCCAGGAGATTACCAATCGCTACACGCCACAGTGACATAGGGATGTCACCATTCCCCCTGTATACTCCTCTTAAACAATAATCAAAACCATTACACATGAGCAGGAGGATCGATCACTATGGCAAGCAAACCTGACCTATCCAAAGCCACCAGCTTCATCTGGAGTACAGCCAGGCTACTCGACCGGCATCGCTTTAGCTACCTGTTTCTGGGAGGAGAACGCCAGGCTGTCTTAGATGCACTGCATCCATACCAGAATCCCGATGGCGGTTTTGGCAATGCGCTTGAGCCCGACCTGCGCGGCCCGCTAAGTCAACCCATACCAGGTTGGGTGGCGCTTTGCATCCTTGACGAAATCAACGCGTTTGATAACCCTATAGTCCACCAGGTCTGCACCTATCTGACGACGATCACCGCGCCCGAAGGAGGCGTCCCCTTCGTGCTCCCGTCAGCCAATGCCTACCCACGAGCGCCCTGGTGGCAGAGCCCGGACCATCCCTCCGCCGCGCTCAATCCAACCGCAGCCATTGCCGGGCTACTGCATAAGCATCGGGTAGATCATCCCTGGCTCGCCAGGGCCACTGCCTATTGCTGGGATCACATCTCAACGCTCGAAACCACCTCACCCTATGAGATGCGCGCCATCTTGCCTTTCCTGGATGAGGTCCCCGAGCGTGAACGCGCGGAACAGGCCTTTGCGCACGTCGGCCCGAAAATCCTGGAACAGCGCCTGGCAACCCTTGACCCTGCCACTTCCGGGGAGATGGAGGTACATACACCACTCAATTTCGCGCCTCACCCCGGCAGTCTCGCGCGCACACTTTTCACCGATGAGATCATCGATGCCCACCTCGACGCACTCGTCGCAGCTCAACAGGAAGACGGGGGATGGACCTTCAACTGGCCAACCTGGACCCCCGCGATAGAACCAGAATGGCGAGGCTCGATCACCATCGAAGCGCTCAAAACCCTGCGCGCCTACAACCGCCTTTAGTAAACCCTGAAAACCGGCATTCACAACATTGACAAAGCAATTAAGGCATGGTACGCTTACCAAGTTCTTCTCATCTTCATTCAGCCGAGAAGATACACAGAAGAAAGGAACTTTGTCTGTATGACCTTTGCGTGCGAGGCACCTGTGAGGTACACAGGTGAAAATGGTGTCATCAAACAGGATAACCAGCTTTTCGCCCAGGGTCGTACTCTGCCCTTTTTTCGGGGCCACCCTCTGCTGAGAAGCTAACCCGACAACGTTCAAGCCACAACAGACCCGTGGGCGATCTCATCTGAAAGCTCACGGTTTTTTCATTTTCCAACACATGCAGTCCGTTCAGAGCCGTGAGCAAACTTGCTCACGGCATTTTTTTGCCTACAAGCAAAGCTATTACAACATCGGAGGAAAATTCCCTATGACAACAAGCGACAACAAAGCCCTCTATGACGACCTCGTGGCCGAGTACAACCATCACTTCGACTACTGGGACTGGTCCCACCTCGCGGGCAGAAGAGTCGAGATACCAGCCGAATCGCCGGCATGGAACTATACCGAGATTGTGCAGGCAGCGATGCAACAGGCACATTCCGTCCTCGATATGCGCACTGGCAGCGGCGAGCTCTTCCTGAAGATGCTTCAACAGTCTCCGGTGCCAGAGATCTACGCCACCGAGAGCTATGCACCAAACCTCGCCAGGGCCTGTCAGCTCCTCACACCGCTGGGCGCTCTCGTCTATGAGACGCTCGATGAGCACCTTCCTTTCACGAATAACGCCCTTGAGCTGATTATCAACCGGCATGGAAGCTACGACCCACACGAAGTGCTGCGTGTTCTCAAACCTGGCCGCCTCTTTATCACCCAGCAGGTAGGCGACCAGACCAACAGGCGTATCCATGACCTGTTAGGAAGCGAGAAACGCCTTCTCCAGCAGAAGCCAGCCTGGAACCTGGACTACGCCGTGCGCGAGATGCATGAAGCCGGCTGGCATATCATCGAGCAAAAAGAACAGTTCTCTATCACACGTTTTTACGATGCCGGCGCCATCGTCTACTACCTGAAGGCCATTCCCTGGGAGGTGCCCGATTTCTCAGTTGGCAAGTACTTCGACAAACTTGTAGAAATCCATGAACTCATCCAGCGCGAGAGCTATGTTGACGTTCCCTTCCACACATTTTTCATTACCGCACGCCAGGAATGAAGCATGCACAATCACCCCAGAGTAACTCCATTACGTATTGCTTCTCAGGCAGGATATTCGGTACAATAGAAACTGTCATCTATGTAGAATGCGAACGATCAGCGAGAAGAGGTGCCACATTTAGTAGCCCCTCTTCCTTATGGATGGGGAGCGAGCAATACATATGATTTCATCACACCAGTACTGTAGCCACTGCGGAGCCGCTAACGAAGCTGACCGTGGCACTTGCTTCGCCTGTCAGCAGCCTCTGGCCTCCGATTCGGCCTCTCCTGCCCCCCTGCAGGGACGCTACGAACTTCTCACCTGTGTCGGCACCGGCGGCTACGGAGCCGTCTATCGCGCTCGCGACCGGCAGGAACTCTATCATAACATCGCCCTTAAACAGATCAACCTGGCCAGCCTCCCCGCCCAGGATCAGATCGAAGCTACCAGCACCTTCAATCGCGAGGTCGAACTACTCTCCACCCTCTCCAATCCTCACCTGCCTCGCGTCTACGATCAATTCACCGATCCTGAACACTGGTACGTTGTAATGGACTTCATCGAGGGTGAGACGCTCGAATCCTACTGCCAAAAGCAAGCTGCTACCTCCTCCCAACCCGGTCTTCCCCTGGAGACGGTACTGGATATCGGCCTGCAACTCTGCGATGTGTTACAGTACCTGCATACACGCCAACCGCCGGTAATCTTTCGCGACCTGAAACCAGGCAACATCATGCGCACCCCGTATGGCCATCTCTATCTGATCGATTTTGGCATCGCTCGCCGCTTCACTCCTGGTAAGCAGCGCGATACTATCCCGCTCGGTTCTCCTGGCTATGCCGCTCCCGAGCAGTATGGCAAAGCCCAGACCACCCCGCAGGCCGATCTCTATAGCCTGGGCGCCTTGCTGTACTTCCTGCTCACCGGGGACGATCCTGCCGACCACCCTTTGCAGTTTGCCGAGTCCGCTGGCTACGCCAGTTCCGGTGAGCGCGAGCTGCGAGCCCTCATAGCTCACCTGGTTGAGCTGCTCCCCACCCACCGGCCCGCCAGCGCCAGAGACGTACAGCAGGAGCTACGCCAGATCATTCTGCAGCAACTACCATCCCATTCGTTCCTGCGCCTGCGTATAGAACCCCCTAGAATCCCCACGCCCACAGCTACCTCCTGGTACACTCCAGGAGGCCAGCAACAACAGCAACAGCTACAACAGCAGGCCTCCAGCACCATCTCACGCCGTAAAGTGCTCACCAGAATCGGCATCGGGGCTCTTGCCCTCGGCACAGGCTCCATCGGCTGGAACATCTGGCAGCAGGCAAATCGACACAATGATACACTGCGCACGCTCAACGGCTATCCAGGCAGAGTGAATGCCCTCACCTGGTCCCCTAATAACAGGTATATTGCCTCTGGCACCCACGATCAGTCTCTCTATATCCATAGGATCAGAACATACCGGGGCCGGGTACGTGCCGAGACCACTGGCGTCTGGGAGGGCTCTAACACCCTGTCATTCAACCGCTACGGCGATTATTCCCCCATCGCTTCTCTCTCGTGGTCGCCTGAAGGTGATCGCCTGGCAGTCATACGCCAGGGTGATCTCATTACCCTTACTCCATATGGGGAACAGCTCAGCAACCTTGATATTGCATCTGGGCGCACCAGGATGACACCCACCCTCGTTGCCTGGTCACCCTACGATACAAACTTTATCGCTACCGCCGGCAATACAAGAGAGGCTGCTATCTGGGATCTCACAACAGGAGAGCAATCTTATACATCCCACTATCACACAAGCTTTATTTCTGCCATCGCCTGCTCACCACATACAAAAGAGATAGCTTCAGGCGATACGAACGGATATATTATGCTATGGAGTATGAGTGGCGACGCAATGGTGAGGATCTACGATAGACACAGGACCAGCGCAAGCGCCGCTATTCTGGCGCTGACCTGGTCACCCGGAGGCCACTACATCGCCTCAACCGCTCAGGGTCAGGCAGTGCATGTCTGGCGTACCAGCGATCTTCAACACAGACTTATCTATACAGGACACACAGGCGATGTCAACGCGCTGGCCTGGTCGCCCGGAGGCCACTATATCGCCTCAGCCAGCGACGACGGGACCGTACAGGTCTGGGTGGCACTGAGTGGCAAACACTTCTACACCTATAGCGGACACGACGGCCCGGTTCGCTCTGTCACCTGGTCACCCGATGGCCGCTACATCGCTTCAGGCGGCGACGATAAAACTGTACAGATCTGGCAGCCAGAATAAAAAAAGCGCCGTCAGTTCTCACTGACGGCACCTTGTCCCCAGAGTGTACTAATTGTACTCTTCTGCACTCTTCTAGAGATGCGAAAGCAGGTTGTTCAACCGATTGACAAAGCTGATTGGATCGTTCAGCTGCTCGCCGCTGCTCAGCATCGACTGGTCAAACAACACATTGGCCCAATCGCTGAAACGCTGCTCATCGCTCTCGTTCTTTAGCCTGGCGATGACCGGATGCTGCGGATTAATCTCCAGTATCGGCTTCACATCAGGAATTTTCTGTCCGGCTGACTGCAGAAGACGCTTCAGGCTGGGGTCCATCCCATACTCATCAACGACCAGGCAGGCAGGTGATGTCGTCAGACGCGCCGTCGTGCGAACATCCTTCACCTTCTCACCCAGCGTCGTTTTGATGCGATCAAGCAGATCCTTCACCTCATCAGCAGATCTCTGATGCTCCTCTTTCTCAACAGCATCTTCCAACTTGTCCAGGTCAAGGCTGGCCTTCGCAACCGATTCTAGCTGCTTCCCTTGAAACTCCCTCAATTCGGAAATGACCAGGTGATCGACAGGATCGGAGAGCAGCAGCACCTCAATACCCTTCTTCTTGAAAATCTCCAACAGCGGGCTTTCCTTGGCAGCTGCATAGCTATCGGCTGTGATATAGTAAATCTTATCCTGGCTCTCCTTCATCCGCGAGACATATGCCTCAAGTGAGACATCCTGCTTCTCGCTGGCTGAAGCCGTAGTAGCAAAGCGCAGCAGCGAGGCCAACGTCTCATGGTTGGCGTGATCTTCAATCACGCCCTCTTTGAGCACGCGTCCAAATTCCTGCCAGAAGGTCGCAAACTTCTCCGGATCGCTCTTCGTCATATCGCTGAGCAGCCCCAGAACCTTTTTCGTGGCAGTGGAACGGATAGTATCGATCAACCGGTTATGCTGGAGCAGTTCACGCGAAATATTCAGGGGCAGATCGCTGGAATCGATGACACCACGCACAAAACGCAGATAATGCGGCATCAACTTCTCGGCATCATCCATAATGAAGACACGCCGCACATACAATTTCACACCATGATGATACTCACGCGTCCAGAGATCAAAAGGCGCCTGAGAAGGAATATAGAGCAGCAGTGTATATTCGTGCGTTCCCTCCATACGGCTATGCACATAAGCCAGCGGATCAGTAAAATCATGCGCCACATGTTTATAGAACTCGTTATACTGCTCCTCGCTGATCTCGCTTTTGGGGCGCGCCCACAGAGCCGAGGCACTATTGACAACTTCCTCCTTCTCCTCTTCCTCTTTGCCCTCAGCCTTCATCACAATAGGCAGCGATATATGATCAGAGAATTTACGCACGATACCACGCAAACGATAGCCATCTAGCAAATCATCTTCACCCTCGCGCAGATGAAGCACTATCTCTGTACCGCGAGCAGCCCTCTCAACGGTCTCGATCGTATACTCCCCTAGCCCTTCAGACTCCCAACGCACTCCCTGATCAGTTGATACTCCGGCCCTGCGCGTGGTCAGCGTGACTTTATCCGCCACCACAAAAGACGAGTAAAAACCAACACCAAACTGACCGATCAGATTAGCATCTTTGCGCTGATCGCCAGTGAGCGACTGAAAAAATTCGCGTGTGCCCGATTTCGCAATCGTGCCAATATGAGTGACCACCTCATCCCGATCCATACCAATTCCATTATCACTCACCGTAATAGTGCGATTCTCTTTATCATAGGCGACATGAATTTTAAAGTCGGCGTCCTTCTCATACAATGAGGCATCCGACAACGCAGCAAAACGCAGCCGGTCAACCGCATCCGAAGCGTTAGAGATAAGCTCACGCAAAAATATCTCTTTGTTGCTATAAAGTGAGTGGATCATCAGGTCAAGCAACTGCTTAACCTCGGCCTGAAATCCCAACGTTTCCTTGTGAGCGTCAACAGTCATGCAAAATACCTCCCAGCGGCCATTTTCTATCTACAAGATTCGCCATACTATATACCACAACCAGTGTTAGAGAGACGCAGGATTAGTGTTAGAGGAACGTTAGAATCTTACTCTTGCTGGCTTAGAGTGTAGATATCCTTTAAAAAGTGAAGCCCGGCCACATCCAGCGGCCAGGCAACCTTAACGCCCAGGAGCAATCTTTTCCACGGGCACAGGTATCCCCTGAACGACTTCAGCAATGATTTCTCTATTACGCTGCCCACGCATACGCGTGCGCGTCGTGGTCAGCAAACGATGCGCCAGCACACTGGGCGCCAGGCGCTTGATATCGTCGGGCTGGACATAGTCGCGCCCCTGAATAGCAGCATAAGCTTCACACGCTCGATAGAAGGCCAGCGTGCCGCGAGGACTGACGCCAAGCTGGATCGCGGAATGCTCACGCGTAGCACGCACAATCGCCAGCAAATAGCGCTCTACCTCCGGTTGCCAGCGCACCTGGCGGATGAGCCGTTGAGCCTCCATAATCCGCTCGATGTCCGC
>JAFMRP010000990.1 GCA_017354095.1 Ktedonobacteraceae bacterium | reverse complement strand
TACGCGTGTGGATGGGCCGTTGACCGCAGCCTATAAAGAGGAACTGGCAAAAGGCGAGGTTGGACAGGAGAAGCAACGTGTGGCTCTTGCCGTGATGCGCGGGCTACTGGAAGTGCTCAAGCAGCGTGTAGAGGCGGTTCTGAGCAAGGATGAGGGTCGGGATGACACCGTGCTGGAGCAGGTCACTGATCGGCTGCCGAAGCTTGAGGGGCGTGTGGCAGTGGTACTGGATATGTCGGGATCGATGGCCTCATCGGGTGAGCGCCAGAATCATCCGGCTGCGCTGGCGCTGGCATTGACGCGCCTGTTGCGGGAGAGCATCAGTGATCTGCAGCTTTTCCAGACTGGTGGGTCCGCCAGCTTTGAGGAGGATGGGCTGTCCCGGCCTCAGGGTGTGGCTGATATCGCGCAGGCCCTGTTGGAGGCCGTGCAAAGCCAGCCGCAGCTTGTGCTCATCATCACTGATGGGTATGAGAATCTGCGCCAGGGGGATAGCGCGTGGATGGTGGAGGGGCTGCGCCGGCTGGGGTATGGTATGCCCATCTACCAGGTTGTGCCGTTGTTCGCCGGAGCCGAAAAGCTGGAGCTGCGCCGCCTGGATGAAGACATCCCGCTCATTCCGATTGTGCATGAAGAGCATGTGAGTGAACTGCTGGGACGTGTGTTATTGACTACCGTGGGCGAGCAAATCGCCGTTGAGGAGTTGCAGCAGCTGCAGCGGCTGCTGACGAAGAGGTGAAGCGATGATAAAGCAGAGCAAGCCGTCGCAGATCACGTTTCCCGGTCTGCTTAAGGGCCTGGTGCCCGGTCAACTACAATCCTGGGGATTACTGGATGTGATCCCGCTGTTCCTGGCGAACGAGGCAGGGAACGGTCGCTCACGGTTTGTCTCCCCGCTGGAACATCTGAAGCTGGTGAGCGTGCCCACCTATGGGACGCTCACGCTGCAAAATGCGTCGAAAAGCGGTGCATTGATCGCGCCCATGCATATAGGCTTCTTTCAGCCAGGGGCACAGAACCATGCAACGAGCCGTGTGCTGTTGTTTGGTCCGGGTGAGACGTTAACGGTGAAGGATGCCTTCTGCATTCAGGCCTCGCAGGGAGGTTTGCTGCAGGAAGCGCAGCAGCGTTTCATTGTATTGCCGCTTGGCCTGCGTAAAGCCGCGCTGGCTGCGCGTGGTAAAGAGGGCTACTCGCGCCTGTGGCGAGATATCGATGGTTATAATCGTCGTTATGGTATCGCGCGCGGTGGGCATCTGGAGCGCTTCCTGCGTCCATACTTTCACCGCCTGATGCGTTTTCGCCATACTCTGGAGTTGTTGCCGGGGCAGGTTGGCGCGGCCTACTTTGTGGCGGGTAATCTGGTGGGTGTTGAAGTTGCGCCGAACGTCGATTACTGGCAAGATATCGGGCCGATCCTCAACATCTATTGCTATGGTGCTGCGGCTCTACTGGCTGAGCGTCATCAGCTGAAGGCGCAGCGCCACGTGGTAGATCTTGAGGGGCTGGCCAGCCTGGATGACCTGGTGCAGCGTCTTGCTGAGGATCGCCAGTTGCAAGCCACTGAGCGTATTGACCTGGTGCGCGCACTCTCTACGTTGCCATGGAAGCAGCCGGGGAGCGCGGCGCAGGATCGTCCACGTATCGTGAATCTGGCTCAGGGCGAGTGGAGCGGCCAGGCAGTGCGTGAGGGTGATGATCTGCTCTACCTGTCGCTGTTCCGTGACATCGTCGTTTAAGCAGGCGCCAGTGCCGCGTGCTTTGTGCCTGAAGCGTGCGGCACTGGCAAATAAGGGGAAGCGACCCGCGTGGGGCTAAAGCCGTGACCTGTGGCCTCGCGTGTGTCGCTTCGCTGTTTCATTAGTGGCAAAAGTGGATAGATGCACAGGTGATGCTGCTCAACGAAGTATCGCGCATCCAGTTGCCACATTGCAATGAATCGAAAACGAAAAATCCCCACCTCTCCTGAGCAGGAGAGGTGGGGGCAGTGATAGCGGGTTGGGTTAGTCTTTGAAGGGGCGGGTGCTGCTCTGGATAGCGGGCATGCCCACCAGGGTTGGCTGTTCTACCTGTTCACGTAGCATTGCCTGCTCAAACGCGGTGCTGAGCCTGCCCAGATGTTGTTCAAGGTCGCTAGCCTGCTTGTGCAGCGTGCGTAGCTGGCTTGACAGTTCCTGTGCCTGGCCGCGCACGGCGGCCGCGCGCTCTAGCTCGCCAAAGGGTGTCAGGCTCTGTTCATGCGAAATTGTGGTCCGGCCGGGCTGGACCGTTCTGGGTGTCGTCTGTGGGGCCGGAGTTGCGCCATTTTTGGACGCGGGTAGTGCTTCAGCCTGTGCGGTTTTTTTTGCAGCCTCCTGCTTATCGTTACCCTCGCCTCTGATGAGTAGCACCGCGATCAGCAGTGCCACAAGGCCAATACCCACCAATCCTCCAACAATCAGCATAATAGTCTCCTTCCGTTGCTGAAACGGTTATTAGTGAATGTGAATTTTGACTGAAGCGCTCATTCCGGGCATGACGGTCTTGCTAGGAGCGCCATCGAGAGTGATGATGACCGGAATGCGCTGACCCACCTTCGTGAAATTGCCGCTGGCATTATCCTGGGTAGGCAGCAGCGAGAAGGAACCGGCGGTAGCCTGAACGATCTGCTGGACGTGGCCGCTGAACGTGGTATCGCTATAGGCATCGACGTTGATATCTACTTCCTGGCCAGCTTTAATATTGCTGATCGAGCCTTCTTCGACATAAGCAGTGATATGTACTTCAGAGAGATCCGTGACCTGAGCCAGGGCCAGGCCAGCGGCTACACTCTGGCCCTGCACGACCGGCAGTTGCAGGATCACGCCGCTAATCGGGCTGCTTACATTGATCGATTTTCTCGCGCCAGTGGTC
>JAFMRP010000989.1 GCA_017354095.1 Ktedonobacteraceae bacterium | reverse complement strand
TGGCAAGCAATGGAAGTAGTAATGTGGCCTGTAGAGGAGAGTAATATGGCTTTCAAAAGCGATGAGGCACATAGAGCATATATGAGGCAATATAACAAGGGCTGGTATCAGAAACATAGAGAGCGCCTGCGGGAAAAGCGCAAACAGCATGATGAAGAGCTGAAGCAGTGGCTGAAGCGTTATAAAAGTCAATTTTGCTGCAAACTATGTGGTGAGAAGCATCCTGCCTGCCTACAATTTCATCATCGGGATAAGAATGAGAAGAGCTTTAATATTGGTAGCACTATTGGTAGATGGAGATATATATCTTTCAAGAAACTGGTAGCGGAAGTTAGCAAGTGCGATATTTTATGCGGCAATTGTCACGCGATACTTCATTGGCGAGAAATACATGAGTTTGATAGCTGGTTAGACATATTAACACCCGTAGATCAAGTGTGAGGAGTGCCATGCCATATAAAGATGAACAGAAACGTAAAGAGTATCACAAAGAGTATCATAAAGGATGGTATCAGCAACATAAAGATGAGGTGGTTGCAAGACGTAAAAAGCGGCAGATTGCAATCAGGGATTGGTTTCGGAGATACAAAGATACCCTTTCCTGCATAGATTGTGGCGTAAGCCATCCTGCAGTGCTGCAGTTTCACCACCGAGATAAAGCCAATAAAAGTTTTTCTATTGCTGATGTTACATCGAGGGCTGCTAGCGTTAAACAGATTTTAAACGAGATCGAGAAATGTGATGTGGTATGTGTGAATTGCCATGCGAAACGTCATTGGAGAGGGACCCATGAGACTGATAGTTGGGAGGAGATACTAGATGCTGGGCAATAAAAAAGCCGGTGGTCGGACTTGAACCGACGGCCGCTCATTTACGAAACGAGTGCTCTACCACTGAGCTACACCGGCTTATCAAAGATGCCTGCACTTGTTTATGTAAGTCATCTCGACATTGCGGATTATAACCTTATAGCGCCCATCCTGTCAAGCATTTTCTGGACATGAGCTCTCTACCTCATCGTACTCTGTCAAGGCTCAAGCGAAGGTACCATAGCTGGAGGTGCAGGAGGGCTGATGCCCTCCTGCATCCTTACCCCCTCAAACGAAGTTTGAGGGGGTAATTGGCTGTCACATATGAACAATCTCACAGACAATAACACCTCTATCAGCTATACTTGCTGCAAAAGCATGATAACCCTTTGCGTATAAAAATCCCATTGAAAAGGAGATATCTCATGTCCACCTGCCTCTCTTGCGGCCAGCCCATCTCAGACCCGCGTACCGATTTCTGCCTGCATTGCGGCCAGCCGCTCGTCCATGAGGCTGACCAGCCTCCCTCCCCCGCTGGAGAGCAGGCTGGTGCGCTGAACGTGTCTTCATCTCCCATCGGCGCTGCCGCACCCCTACCACCTGGATCTTTTCCTGCTGCTCAACCGCAGGCTGCTCCCCTCTCCCAGCCGGGTCTGGTGCCTGCGGGCCAGCACCCCGGGCAAGCAGATCGTCGCCCACGCCTGCTGGTGGGCCTTGGCGGCCTGGTCTGCGGACCACTGGGCATCCTGGCGTTCTTCGCCCTGTCCTGGTGGCTCTACGTGAACACGACGCTCCCCGATGCGAACGAATCCTACTCAGCATCGGCGCTTGCGAACCCGATGCTGGGTCTCAGGACACCCAGTATTGCCATCCTCCTCTGGCTCATCCCTATCAGCGGCTTCCTCCTGGCGCTCCTCGGATTGTTGCAGCTGGTTGGAGTAGGATCAAGGAAAGGCCTCTCGCTCTTCCAACTGATTTGGGCGTTTGTGGGTCTGGTAACGGTTGCTGGCTACTTTGTCTACGTTCAGGCAGAGATACCCCTTGGCTCATCGGATGTCCAGATCAGCTACGGCCCGGGCTTCTGGGTCGCGCTCCTGGCATTTGTAGGAGCTACTGTGCTCGCGGTGGTTGACCTGATCAGGCCAGCGTAAGCCGTTTATAGCAGGAGGAGCATTCAACTCATAAATATACATTCATCAATTTAAAAATGCGAAATACCTCTCAGCCCGCCTGTAGAGCGGCTGCGTCGGGTTGTGCCGGATTCGTGTAGCATCTGTGACGCTTTGAAGCGGCCTGGGAAGCGGTTGCGTCGGGTTGCGTCGGGTTTTTGCACAAGTTTTTGCAACTCGCCATTTATTCCTTGAATTTGATCAAAACATATTTGCGTCGTCCTGCTAAACATCACCGGGGAACTGTGTTATGATGGTAGCGAAGCATCTCGCACAACGCAGCGCGGCCTGAAGCGTATAATAATACGTGCATGCCTATATCGATGCAGGAGGAACCCATGGGACTATTCTCTCGCCTCATGACATTTCTACGTATCCGCACCAGCGCGGCCCTGGACAAAGTGGAAGATCCCGGCCAGGTAATGGACTACTCATACAGTAAGCAGTTGGAACAGTTGCAGCAGCTGCGTCGTGCTATCGCCGATGTCGTCACGCAAGAGAAACGACTCGAGATTCAGCAAACCCAGCAAACGGAGAAGGTCAACCGCCTGAGCTCCCAGGCCCGGCAGGCCCTGCTAGCCAACCGCGAAGACCTGGCGCGCATGGCCCTGCAGCGCAAAGAGACCCTGCTCACACAGCTCAACGCCTACGAGCAGCAGATTGCCCAGCTCAAAGCCCAGGAAGAGAAACTGATCCAGATGGAGCGCAACGTCTCCGCGCGAGTCGAAGCCTTCCGCACCCAGAAAGAGATGGTCAAAGCGCAGTACAGCGCGGCGCAGGCGCAGGTAAAAATTAGCGAAACCGTCACCGGTATCTCAGAAGAGCTGACCGAGATGAACCTGGCCATGCAGCGAGCCCAGGACAAGGTGCTCTCCATGCAGGCTCGCGCCAATGCCATGGAGGCGCTCATCGAAC
>JAFMRP010000197.1 GCA_017354095.1 Ktedonobacteraceae bacterium | reverse complement strand
ACCGCTACGCCTCTGAGTATCGTGCCATCTTCTGGGTAGCAGCAGAAAACGCGGAAAGTCTGCTCCCGAGCGTGCAGCAGATCGCCGAGCAGTTGCAGCTCCCCGAACGCCGGGAAGCCGAGCAGGCACTCATGGTCCTGGCGGTGCAGCGCTGGCTCGCCACTCAGGAAGACTGGTTGCTCATCGCTGATAATGTGGAGGAGCTTGATCTGCTTGAGACGGTCTTGCCGTCCCGACGCCAGGGAGCCATTCTGCTGACCAGCCGTCGCCAGGCCCTGGGGCTGCTGGCCGAAGCGGTGGAAGTGCCCCCCATGAGCCTACAGGAGGGCGTCTCCCTGCTGCTGGCTCGCGCCAGACTCTCCAGGAGCACCGCTGCAGGGGCTGCTCCTGGAGAAGCGTCGTCACTGGAGACCCCTGCCACCCGTGGAGCCAGCGAGCTGGTCACGCTGCTGGAAGGGTTGCCTCTGGCGATGGACCAGGCCGGGGCCTACATCGAAGAAACGGGATGTCGGGTGATTGACTACCTGGAGCGCTATCGTCGCCAGCGCAAGCACATCTTAGCGCGGCGCGGCGGGCATGCGGGAGGCCATCCAGCCTCGGTGAGCACAACTCTGCGCCTCTCGGTCGAACGCATCGGCAGGCAGCATCCAGCAGCGGGCGACCTGCTGCACCTGTGCGCCTTCTTGCATCCTGAGGCTATTCCTGAGGAGTTCTTCCAGGAGGGAGCAGCGCATCTGGGACCGGCTCTGGGTTCGCTGGTCGCAGACCCCTACCAGTTTGATCTCGCCATGGCCACCTTGCGCAGCGCCTCCCTGGTCACACGTTCCCCGGAGACCAAGACGCTCTCCCTCCATCGACTGGTGCAAGCCGTGCTGCAGGACCAGATGGAGCCAGCCGAGATCCGCCAGCGCAGTGAGCTTGCCATCCGCATGGTCAACACCGCCTTTCCTGATGGCACTTTTGAGACCTGGGCCTCCTGTGAGCGCCTGCTGGCGCAGGCTCTGGCCTGCGTCTCGCTCATCGAGCCTTCCAGCAGCGCGATCGCTGAGGCCGCTGAATTATGCTTCAAGGCCGGGGGGTATCTGATGGCACGCGGACGCTATCAAGAGGCAGAACCGCTCCTGGAGAAAGCCGTGACGCTGGGAGAGCAGCAACACGACCTCGACCCGACCGTCCTGATTCAGTGTCTGCAAAGACGGGCACAACTGTTTTATCGGCAGGGGAAGTATGCAGATGCCGAGTCACTACTACAGCGCGTCCTCCAGTTGAAGGAACTCCATTTTGGGCACACTCACCCCCAGACTGCTCAAACGCTCAATAATCTGGCAATACTCTACTATGCACAGGGGAAGTATGCTGCTGCTGAAGCACTCTATCAACAAGTATTAGGCATTGAGGAACAAGTGTTTGGACCAACTCCTCTCGAAGCCGCTAATACACTTATCAATCTGGCAAACGTCTACTGGTCCCAGGGAAAGTACAGCGATGCAGAAGCCTTGTATATACGGGTATTACGTATTCAAGAACAGCAATTGGGACCTGAGCATCCCAGTATCGCTCTCACGCTCAACAACCTTGCAGCCGCGTACAGAGAGCAAGGAAAAGATCAACAGGCTGAGCAATTATACTCACAGGTATTACGCATTCGTGAGCAGCAATTGGGACCTGAGCATCCAGATACCGCTTTCACGCTCCACAATCTTGCGAACGTCTATCGAGATCAAGAAAAGTACGAGCAGGCCCTGTCATTGTACCAACGGGCACGACGCATTCGTGAGCAGCAGTTGGAACCTGAACACCCGGAGGTTGCCGAAACACTCGACGGTCTGGCAAACATCTACGGGAAGCTCAGAGATTCTGAGGAGGCTGAACACTTGTTTGTACAAGCCTTACGCATACGTGAACAACAGCTGGGACCCACTCACGCGGAGGTTGCCGAAACGCTCAATGGCCTGGCCAATCTGTATCGGGATCAAGGCAAGTATGAGCAGGCAGAACCACTGTACCAACGCGCATTGGACATTCGGAAGCAACAAGGGCCCACTCATCCGCACACCGCTTTCACGCTCCACGACCTGGCAAACATGTATTGGGATCAAGGCAAGTACCAACAAGCTGATCCACTGTATCAACAGGCACTGGCCATCTGTGAACAACGCCTGGGACCAGATCATCCCAGAACCATGAAGATTCGCAACGACCGAGGCTTATGAACACCGCTGTAGGGCAACTCAGAGGGAGTTCTGGCAGCCCAGGAGCTGACGCACCTGGTGGCGATTTTTCACGTTGAGCTTCTGATAGATGCTGCGGACGTGGGTCTTGACCGTGTTGATGGAGACAACCAGTATCTGTGCCATTTCCGGGTTCGAACAGCCAGTCAGCAGCAGGGTCAGAACCCGTCGTTCTTGCGGGCTGAGCAGGTCACTTTTGAGAGAGACTGTTGACCACCTACCGGGGCCTGCTGCCCGCTGCTCATCAAGGGGGGACTGCGCAAAGGCATGGAGCAGCGTGCGCACATAGGGCTCGGCAAGGCCTCCTTCGAGAGCAGGTAGGCCTGTTCGCAGCAGGATCTACATCGGCTCCCTTTCATCCAAAAAGAGGCGCTGTTCGCCTTTGTCAACGTCAGCTTTTCATTGGCTCTCCCAACTTTGTGGTGAAAGGTTTGAAAATGCCGATCAATTAGACCGCATGAAGTAAACGCTGACGCAGCAATTCAAACCCTGCACGGCCATACATCATACGCTTCGCTGTCTTGAGCTTGTTGACAAATCCCTCTGTCTGCCCTTGATTCCAGGGCAAGCACAGAGCCGCCTTCACCGCATCATAATCGCGCTCGATCCCTCCGACAAAGCTCTTGAGTTCAGCAATACCACTCTTCTCGGCTTCTTGCATCCAGGGGCGTAATTGCTCTGGTTGGCGTTCTCGCACCATGTTGAGAAAGGTATGCAGTAAGGTGCGAACGCAGGTGATATCGGGCGAGAGCGTGAGGAGTTGATCGAGCCTGGCTTGCTCCTCGGCATCCAGATCTTTCCTCTCGCGTGTCAGCAACCAGCGGAGGGCGCGTGGAGAGGTGGTCTTTGTCCGCTGCTTTCGGCTCACAGGAACCGAGCCATCTTTCGTTGTGGTACGCAAATGACGCACGTAAGCTCGAACGGTGGTGTTGGCCCCCTGATATCCCAAAGCACTGATCTCCCGAAAAAGCTGAGCAGCGTTGCGCTCGCCTTCCTTCCAGCGTTTGAGGATGTCGTCTTCATAGCGATCCAGCCCGCTTTCCCGCAGGGGGCGGGGAGTGGGCAGTGGCGGATCAGGTGCTTTCCTGAGATACTTGCGCACGGTATTGCGAGCCAGGCCCAATTCGATCCCAATCTTGATGATTCCCATCCCCTGACCATGAAGCTCTTGCACTCGCTGGTACAGCTTCCATTTCTGCAAAAGTCTCGCCTGGGACTTACCTTGGCAGTCAGGAGTTGTGGAGTAACTGGTGAGTGGGCGTTCGACCGTCGGCTCCTGTGTCGGGGTTTTCACCAGGCGAACGTGGGTGCGAATCAAAAACTCCTCGACGGCTTGACCTAAGTTCGCCAGAATATGCCACCGATCCGCGATCTGAGTGGCCTGAGGCGCTCCCCAGGTTGCTCCATCCACATAGGTTCCCCCGCGGTCGCGGCTGACAAATTCCACTTCGGGGTGCGACTCTAGCCACTTTTGAACGGATTCGGGAGTTCGCTCAGGTAACAAATCGAGCACCACATGCCGCTCTTGGTCGATGATGATCGTGCCATAGCGTTGCCCACGGCGCCAGGCCCAATCATCCAACCCAACCACTCGCACTTTTCCCACAGGCGCCGTCGGGACCAGATGCAGCGAACGTAGGAGCGTGGTGGCAGAGATGGGCAGGTCCAGGCGGCGAGCGAGACAGGCTCCTCCTTCGCCGTTGAGTGCGAAGCCAATACTCTGCAGGGCCTCGCGCAAACGCGTGGTTAAGCGCGAAGCAGGTTGAAGCAGTTCTGGAAGGCGTTCTGTAAAGACTTTGCGTGGGCAGGCGCTATTGCGGCAAAAGAACTTGCGAACGGTAAGCAGCAGGCGAATCGGGTGTCCTGCACAGGGCAGGTCAGCTGGTTTGCGGCGATAGTAACTGTGAATGGCGAACGAGGGCTGCCCACACAATGGACAAGGGGAACATGGGCGCTTTGAGACCGCACGAATCAGGAGTTCTCCAGGTCCCTCGCTGACTGCGGTCATTACCAGCCCATCGGGCAGTGGGACGAACGGAGTTGTTGGCATTCCCTGCCCCCTCCATCTCGATTTTAGCGTGAAGTGTAGCAGGTTCTCTCAAAATTACCAGGGTTCACCACAAAGTTGGGAGAGCCTAGGTTCATCATGGTATTTGTTCCTCTGTCTTCTGAAGACTCAATCTTGGTCCTTTCGCCTGTCTAATTGCTCCTGTGCCTCTCGATATCGACCTATTGCCACCTCATACTCACGAATAGCTTCAATTACAACTAATAGATTATCTTGTGCAGAACGCACCACTTCGGAGAAGCTGTGCATTGTCTGATCATACTGCTCTCTTACGGTCTTAATCTCATACATGAGATGGGGAAAGAGCGTCAGCTTGAGAAGCTCTGCCTCATTTTCTGAAATATAGACGTTGCTCTGCTTCCAGTGCCGCTCTTTTGCAGCAGTAAAATCTTGCTCCTTTTCTGCGACATTTCGCTGAGCGTCCTGTATTTGATGGAGGGCTTCCTCCAACCTACGCTCAGCTTCGGCGAGCCCTTCTTCCTGAATACCACGTTCCTGCTCTATCCAGGTGTCTAGCGGGCTGTATTCGAAGCTGCCGCCTTTCGAGGCTTGATAAAATTGTTCAAGCTTCGCAAGACAGTCAATTACTGTTTGTCTCCCTTCTCGTACCATTCCAGCTGCACGCAGCAAAGAATCAGCTACTCGTTCTTGCTCTCTTGCGACCCAGAGAGGAGCTGCTGTGGTCTGGACATCGCCCACTAATCTTTGTTGCTCCGCCTCTGTATCCCTCAACATGATTGTGACGCGCTCCTGTAGACGCTCTTGTGCACCAGAGAGTATAAGCTCTGCCTCTTCATAGTGGGTCCATATTTCTCCAGAAACATCAAGAGCATTATTCATCTTCTCAAGCGATACGTTTACCTCTCTTTCTGTCTTCCGGGCGAGTTCTTGCGTTTCCTGTGTTCTGCTCGAATCTTCCATCGACTGATTTCTTCCCTCTTTCTGAGCATTCAGTCGAAGGAGATGTGGGTTCTCTGCTGACTGCTCTTTGCTCGCGTCACCCGAGTCAGATGGATGTCTATTATCCATATGATGTATACCCATCTCAATATGAAGCTGAAGAGTCTTCAGACTTTCTTTCCATTCCATTCGTTTTGGGATGATCTGCATAAGCAGATCAGAAACCAGTCCCCAATGATCCCGGCTTCTTTGGAAAAAGCTGAGGCCATGTTGGGACCCTGATTCTAGCTCTCAAATGCTGTTTTCAACGGTCGAACGATCTCCTCATCGAGGCGCTGAACGATGCCTTCTGGATAGGGGGCGAGCAAGCTCAGAATGAGATGTGTTGCACCAGCCTGGATATAGCTGTGTAGCTGGCTGCGGGTTTCCTCTAGGGCTGTGGGATTGACCAGCACCTGTATTGAACGCTGAATGGTTTGTGGATCTCGTCCAATAGCCGTACAATACTTATCGAGGAGAGCACCCTTCCACTGAAAACTCTCAATACTGCCAACAAAGTTCCAGATAGTGGCGTATTGCGCAACGATGCGCAGCGTCAATTTCTCACCGGCTCCACCAATCACAAAGGGCGGATGCGGCTTTTGCATGGGCTTTGGCTCGCAGTACGCATCGTTGATCTGGTAGTAGGTGCCTTCAAAGCTCGGCGCAGTTTCGGTCCACATCCGTTTGATGATCTCGCATGCCTCGCCAAGACGTCGGATTCGTTCTCCGGGAGCGTAGAGGGGGAAACGATAGGCGTGGTGTTCGGTATCGTTCCAGCCCGCGCCGATGCCGAAGTCCATGCGACCGCCTGAAATAATATCCACCGTTGCCCCTATATTAGCCAGCATGGCCGGATGCCGATAGGTGTTGCTCGTCACCATCAGGCCAAGGCGCATGCGTTTTGTGACAGCTGCGTAGGCTGCGAGCAGCGACCAGCCTTCTAGGCAAGGGCCTGTGGTATCGCCGCCCAAAGGGCTTGGGAAATCGCTACCCAGAGGCATCAAGTGGTCGAAAAGCCACGCGTGCTCAATGGAAGGGATGCTATCAGCCTCCTTCCAGATACGAAGGATCTCCTCATAGGTCGTACGCTGCTGTACCGTTTTAATGCCAAAGCTCAGCTTCCTATTTGCTATCATTGCGGTTCCTTAGCCCTAGCTCGTTTAAGACCTCGCCGATGCGTGTGCGCGTCTTCTCCGTGACGGGCACGAGCGGCAGTCGCAAGTGCTCTTCAAGTAATCCCATCAAAGCCAATGCCGCCTTCACGGGTCCGGGGCTTGACTCGATGAAGTTCACGTCCATGAGCGGAAGCAGCCGGAAGTGAGCCTCGCGCGCTTCTCTGAAGCGTCCCGACAGTGCAGCATCAACCATTTGGGACATGAAACGCGGTGCTTCGTTCGATGCGACGGAGACGAGGCCCTCCGCGCCGAGCGCGATGAGCGCAAACGCCATCGCATCGTCGCCAGAGAACACAAGGAAGTCACGCGGACGATCACGCAAAATTTCCATAATCTGCGTGAGATTGCCCGAAGCCTCTTTGAGAGCAACGACGTTCTCGACATCGCGTACAAGTCTGAGCGTCGTCTCTGCTGAGAGGTTCGACGAAGTGCGCCCCGGCACGTTGTAGAGCATGATGGGCGTGTCCGTCACTGACGCAGCGACGGCGCGAAAGTGTTGATACAGACCTTCCTGCGTTGGCTTGTTGTAATAAGGCGCGACGACAAGAACGGCATCCACACCCAGCCCACGCGCACGTTGCGACTGCTCAACGACGGCGGCTGTGTTGTTGCCTCCCGTTCCTGCGATGACGTATGCGCGTCCCTTTGCCGCCTCGATAGTCGCGCCGATAACGGCTTCGCGCTCCGCAATCGTCATCGTCACGCTCTCGCCTGTCGTCCCGCACGGTACAAGCAGGTGTATACCACCCTTAATCTGCCGCTCAACGAGCGCATGCATCCGCTCCACGTCAACCGCACCATCTGATGTGAACGGCGTCACAAGCGCCGTCGCGCAGCCACGCATCCATTCAATGTTCATGGTCAGTCTCCTACTAGCAAGTGATGGTAGACGGTGAATGGTGAAACGAGGTGGTACCTCTCTTGCCTTGAACGATGAAGGCCACACACCTGAAACACAAACTCCATTTACCGTTCATCGTTTACCCCCTTAAGCATTTCGTCAAACGTCTCTGAAAACTCGTAAACGCCCTGCCGCCCCTGAATCCAGCGCGCGGCGACGAGAGCGCCTGTGGCGAAGCCCTCGCGCGAGCGTGCAATGTGCGTAAGCGTGACGGTGTCCGCCGATGAGTCGAAGCCAACACGATGTGTGCCGGGGATGTGACCTGCGCGCGTCGAAGCAATGGGGATTTCCGACGCGGAAAAGCCGGCGAGACGCCGGCGCAATTGCAAGGCTGTGCCCGAAGGCGCGTCGCGCTTGCGCGAGTGGTGTGCCTCTTCGATGAACGGAGCGTAGTCGAACGCTTTGAACAGTTCAGCCGCGCGCTCGACGACGAGAGAAAAAAGATGGACACCAACGGAGAAATTCGCGCCGTAGATGAGCGCGCCGCCGCTGCGCTCGATGATGTGCCGAACGTCTTTGAGTTGCGCGTGCCAGCCGGTCGTCCCTTCGACGAGCGGGACGCGCGCGAGCGCGCAAGCTTC
>JAFMRP010000196.1:6333-7917 GCA_017354095.1 Ktedonobacteraceae bacterium | reverse complement strand
GCAATGCTCAGTAGCCCTCGTTCCCGAGCACGCTTGATAATACTCTCGCTGAAAGGTCCCTGAAACATTCCGGGAAAGAGTGTAAAGATGTCAAAATGCATGAACCTACCCGCCTCTGGCTGTTTATGCTACAATAGCACCGTCACTTCTCGCTGGCAAGTCTTACATCCCACACTGGAGTCGTTTTCTTATGTCCTGGCCTCAAACGCAACAATCTGAGGACATGCACGACCAGATCACTATTCTCATCGGGAGTGCCATTCGTCTGCTCAGAGGCGAAATCGGGGTCTTCATAGTCTTCAATGAAGCCTTTGATCCGCAGAGTAGCAGCGAGTACACACTCTATCAACTCAGTAAAGAGCAACTACCGCTGCTGCTACCAGACGCACAGGAGGGGGCCCAACCGAACTCACTGCACCCCCTGGCAGTTGAGCCGGTAGAGCCATCGCTGGCCATCCAACTGGGCATCGATGAGGAGATAGCGACACGGCAAGGCATGGTGCGCTGTGCCCTGCTGCTCTATGACCGCCGGGGACCGCTGGGCACTCTCTATTTTCTACGCCAGGCCACGGCCCGCTCGTGTTTTGAAATGCATGGCTCGCTGGGCCAGGAAGATACCCTGCAACTGCGTCTCTTTATCGCGCAACTGGCCGCCAGCCTGCGCTTCGCGCTGCAAGCCCAGGCACTGGTCAAAGAGCAGGGACGACTCAGTGCCATCTTTCACTATAGCGCCGAGGGCATCCTGACCGTTGACAATGCCCTGCGCATTATCGATTTTAACCCGGCGATGGAGCGGCTCACAGGCTGGAACGAGAGCGAGGTGCTGGGCCGCTTCTACTTTGAGATCCTGCGCCCCAGGGACCGCCTGGGCAACGATCTTGGCCTGCAAGATTCGCCGATCTTGCAGGCCTTCGCCGGACGCTCCGTCGTGAATCGCGAGATGGTGATCCTGACACGCGACGGGCAGCGTCTGGAGGTGGCTGTAACCGCTTCCTGCGTACGCTCAGCACGCGGTGAGCCCATGAATGGCATCCTGAACGTACGTGACCTGACAGGCGAACGCGAGCGCGAAGAACAACGCTCAACGTTTATCTCTGTCATTTCACACGAGCTACAGACACCCATTGCCATCATTAAAGGCTACGCCGCCACATTGGCGCGTTCCGACGCTCGCTGGAAGCCGGACGCGCTGCGGTCTCGACTGGCCGCCATCGAGGAAGAGGCCGATCGCCTGAACAAACTGGTGGGCAATCTGCTCTACGCCTCGCGTATCCAGGCCGGGGGGTTGCAAATGGATGTGACCTCGCTCAGCCTGGAGCCATTGATCGAGAGCGTGGTACGCCGGCTCAAGGTCAGAAACCCGGATGTCTCCTATATCCTGGACATCCCCGATAAACTGCCCACCGTCATGGCCGATAGAGATCGCATCGAAGAGGTATTACAGAATCTACTGGATAATGCTATCAAATACTCGCCCCGCAAGCGCGAGATTATCATCGCCTGCCATGCAACGGGCGAGGAGGTTATTGTGAGTGTTAGAGATGTTGGAATGGGAATCTCACTGCGCGATCAGGAGCAGATTTT
>JAFMRP010000196.1:0-6323 GCA_017354095.1 Ktedonobacteraceae bacterium | reverse complement strand
CCAGCGTGTCGGCGATCCCCTGGCCCAATCCACATCAGGAGCCGGGCTGGGCCTCTATATCTGCCGGGCTATTGTAGAGGCACATGGCGGCCGCATCTGGGTCGAAAGTGCCCTGCACCAGGGATCAACATTTTTATTCAGTTTACCGCGTGAGGAGAGAGCACAGTTACCAATGGTGGTGTTTTAATGGAGATGGAAGCATTTGATCAGCGTGATATGACTATTCTGATTGTTGATGATGAGCCACGTATTCGCGACCTGGTGCGTATGAATCTGGAACTGGAGCACTATCACGTACTCGAAGCCAGCAACGGCCTGCAGGCGCTGGACGAACTACGCGAGAACCTTCCCGATCTGATAGTGCTGGATGTAATGATGCCCGAAATGGACGGCTTCGAGACACTACACGCCATTCGCGAAGTATCTACCGTACCTGTAATTATGTTAACCGTGCGCCAGAACGAACAGGACCGCATCCGCGGGCTCGATCTGGGTGCCGATGACTATATTGCCAAGCCGTTTAGCCCACGTGAACTGCTCTCCCGTATTCGCGCGCTGCTGCGCCGCTCACTCATGCCAGCACCATCGCGCAAAAGCGAAATCGTGGTTGACGATGACCTGAAAATCGATTTTGCGCGCCGTGAAGTCACTGTGCGCGGGCAGAAGGTGGCGCTGCGGCCAACCGAATATCGCCTGCTCTATCATCTCGTTAGCAACGCCGGGCGTCTGCTGACTCATGAAACCCTGCTCTCCAAGGTCTGGGGACGCGAATACCGCGACGAAGCGCACTATCTACGCCTGTATATCACCTATCTGCGCCAGAAGCTTGAAAAGGACCCCGCCCATCCCAAATATATCTTGACGGAGCGCGGCGTAGGATATCGTTTTAAAGAGCTGGAAGCATAATCAGAAAGGATGCTTTTAAGTGAATAAAAAAGAGCGTGTCGATGCTGCGTTACGTGGAGACCCCGTGGATCGCGTACCGGTCAGCATGTGGAGCCACGATTTCGCGCGTGAGTGGAGCGTCCAGGATCTGGTCGAAGCCACAGCCGAGCACTTCACGCGCTATGATTGGGACTTCGTCAAAGTGAATCCCCGCACCTGTTACCTCGCAGAGGCATGGGGAGCATACTATAAGCCGTCAGGTGAGAAACACCAGCCCCCCGTGTTCGAGCGCTCCCCCATCAGAAGCACCACCGATTGGAAGCGCCTGCGCCCTCGGGAGGCGGACCAGGGCGTGCTGGGTGAGCAGCTGCTCGCTCTACAGATGCTCAACCATGTCGTGGGCCATGATGCCTACCTGGTGCAGACTATTTCCTGCCCGCTGGGGGTGGCGAAATCTCTCGTCGGCAACGTCGATGAGCCGGTACTGCACAGCATCCGCGAGGATCGCAAGGCCCTGCACACGGCTCTGCGCGTGATTACCGAGACCCTGGCCGAGTTCGCGATCGCCTGTATGGAGGCCGGAGCTCACGGCATCTTTTACACCACTAATGGCTGGGCGCGCTCTGACTTGCTGACCAAAGATCAATACCGCGAGTTCGGCGAACAATACGACCTGGAGCTTATGGATGCCATCAAGAGCCGCAGCAAATTCACCATCCTGCATAACTGCGGCACCCATATCTACTTTGATCTGCTGGCTTCCTACCCCGTGCATGCGCTGAGCTGGGCCGCAACGCTGGAAGGCAATCCAGATCTGCGCGAAGGGAAACAGCGCTCAGGCAAAGCCGTCATGGGTGGCATCAGCGAACAAACCGTGCTCAAAAATGGCTCCGCTGCCCAGGTGCAGGAAGAAGTGGCCAGAGCACGTGAACTGACCGGCGATCGACACGTTTTGCTTGCCCCTGGCTGCTCCGTACCGCCCGGGACACCCGCAAAGAACTTCGATGCCCTACAACGTGCCCTGTCCTGACCCGATCAGTAAGGCAGGAGTCAAGGGGATTGCATCCCCTTGCGGAGCACCCCCGCTATCTTCTCTTCCCCCGAAGTATGAAAAGCGGGAGGTGCAGGAGGGCGGGGTGTCCCCGCTCATCTTCTCTCCCACTGAAGGAAGCCAGGCAGGGGTCAAGGGGACTGCGTCCCCTTGCGGGGCGCGGGGTGTCCCCGCTATCTTCTCTTCCCCCGCGCCGCCGCAGGCGCTTCCTTGCCGCCAGATGACGCGCAGCGTAGGTGCGCTAGCACCGTTTCTGGCGGAACCTTTCAAGAGGCCGCAAAAGCGGCGTTGGCCGTCTGGACAAGAGGTCGGCGCACCTGTCAAACTTCAGATGAAGGAGATCATAGAGGGAGGTGCAGGAGGGCGGCCAGCACTCCTGCCGGGGCGCGGGGTGTCCCCGCTCATCTTCTCTTCCCCCCGCGCCGCCTACGGCGGCGCACCTGTCAAACTTTGTTTGACAAAAAAGTAGTATAGTTATGAGCAAGACCATTTCAAACAATGAGGAGGGCTTCTTCCCATGAGCACAGATCAACAAAAACGAACCAGATTTTCCACAATGGAAATCATACTCGTCGGTTTCCTCGTAGGCTCGCTTATCCTGTCATTCATTCAAGCTCGGCAGAATGAGAAACGTCAGTCGTAAAAAAACGCCCGGTGGTTATGAAACCACTGGGCACCAGCTTCTAATGTGAGAAATGGTGTCTGGAGATTAACTACTGGGAGGTGGTGGCGGTGTCTGCTGGCTGCCACCCATCATACCACCCAGATTCAGGCCGCTCAATTTATCACCGGCCACACGCTCAACATTGGTCTGGAAGCTCTGTAGCGCGCCAGAAATAGCCTGTTTACACTGCGTAGCGTACTGATCAACGCCGGGGATCATGCCCGATACACGATCAATGACCTGGTTGACCTGGCCCTCTAACTGCTGACGCATGCCAGTAAGAGGACTACCACTCTCTTGAGGCTGATCACCACCGCCAAAGATATTTCTAAGGTGTTCCATATATCTCCTCCGTTAATAAGCTATGTGTCTCGATAGCAGCCACATAGTCTACCCACGTAAAATGCCCTCTGATCGTTACAGGGCAACGCGAGATAGCTCCTCCATACAACGGGGAGAAACCCACAAACAGGTGAGAAGTTCTAATTTTCGTCGCGCATACCTTTTTTCAACTCGCGCACGAAGCCACCAAGGCCCTCAGCCCACGTCATCTTCGGCTCGCTTTCGCGGCGCTTCTGCTCTTCACGCTGGCGGCGCAGAGCGCGCTGCTGATTCGCCTGACGCAACTCTTCCAGCAACAGGGCATCGTAGGCAGCACGCTGGGCGGCATCACTCAGCACCTCATAGGCCTCATTCAGCCGCTTGATATGTATGTCCAGAGCTTCTTTGTTGAGATCGGGGTGATGGGCACGCGCCAGGCGACGATATGAGCGCTTGATCTGTTCAAGCGTCGCGTTGGCGGACACTTCTAGAATAGTGTAATAATCAGGCAACCGCATAAGATCATATACCTGTACTTCCGAATCCTCCGCGTCCCAGCCCTACTTCGTCAGTCTCAACCCACTGCACGCGCGTGATCGGCATGAAGATTCCCTGCGCAATACGTTCACCGCGCGCAACGGTGACCATCTCATCACGAAAATTATATACCGAAACCAGCAGTTCATCACCCTCGCCGCAATAATCCTGATCAATCACTCCCACACCATTCGGCATCAATAAACCTTTGCGCCTGGCTGTACTACTGCGCATCGTGAGCAGCAACATATAACCAGGCGGAGTACTGACAATCAGGTTGCCAGGAATGAGCGCCAGTGCGCGTGGCTCCACTGCTGTCTCCACCCGGCACAGCAGGTCAAAACCAACCGAGCCCTGCGTGGCATATGTGGGTAGGTCCAGAGTTGTATCAATACGCTTCACATAGACGTTCAATTTGCAGTACCCTTATGAATTGTAGTATCCTCGTGATGGGTCGAAGAAAACGCAATCATGCGATTCTTTCTGGGAGAGAATATACACGAGTAGGCTGATGAAGTCAATTATTCGTGTGACATGTCATATGAGAGAAAACGTCGTGGATGTAAGCAGGGCACACCGTAGCCAGATCAGACTGCTGACTATCATCTGCCTGTGTATGCTCTCCCTCTTCGGCACGATCTATGCCGCACACTCCACCATGGCTGCCTTCCAGGTCTTCAAACAGCAACAAACGCAATATCAACAGGGCGATGTACACTCTATCCGCTCCTGGATGACCATTACATATATCGCCCACACCTATCACGTTCCCACCAGTTGTCTCGACCAGGCCTTGAACATCACAGGCAAGCGGGAAGAACGAGATACATTGCAGACACTCGCCAGCCACCGCAAACGCCCGGTCAATGAGCTGATAATCAGTGTGCAGCAAGCTATTCTAGCCTATCGCCAGGATCACGCGGGATTTACACCCACATCGAGCATACAAAAAGCAGGGAGGGATCACTGGTGAACTCATTCCTCCCCACGCTTATTAGCTGGCTTCAAGAGGCCGGCTATCCCGCCCTGTGGCTCATTATTTTCGGTGCGGCTCTGGGGCTGCCACTGCCCATTAGCCTGATTCTGCTTGGAGCAGGTGCGTTTGCCTCTGTGGGCGACTTCAACGTTTTCCTGCTGGCTGCTATCGCTATCAGTTCCTCTATCTGTGGTGATATTTGTGGCTACCTGCTGGGCCGCCATCTGGGCGCCAGGCTGCTGGACGCGCTATCACAACGCACAAAAGCACACATTCTCTCGGCGGAGAGGATCGAACGCTCACGCCAGTATTTCCGCAAGCGCGGAGCATGGGCCATCTTCTTGAGCCGCTTCCTTATCTCAGCTCTGGGTAGTCCAATCAATCTGCTGGCAGGAACCGAGCGCTACCCCTGGCGGCGCTTCCTCCTCTATGATGCCAGCGGCGAGTTGCTCGGCGCCGTTATCCCACTTGCACTCGGCTTCGCCTTTGGAGCGAGCTGGGAGGCAGTTGGAGACATCCTTGGCATGATCTCACTTTTCGCTCTGGCCCTGCTCACGACACTCTACCTGTTTTACCTGCTATTTAAACAACTGCGACGCAGTCTGGAGATCCAGCATATCCGCGCGCAGCGACACACAGCGATGCTTATCGCAACAGTCGTAAGTGTTCAGGAGGAATCGGACTCATTACTATAGGAAGCCTGCCACCTTTGGCAGGTTTCAAACGTATATAGGGGGAAAGTGTTATCCCAAGGGGTCGTGCTGCCCATGGAAAAGGCGCTAAAAACTGGTCAGAAGGACTAGAACGAAAGAGGGTCTTGAGTTATAATTGGGATAGGAATATTTTCCGACCTGGCAATGTTTCTATTATAGAGACAGGGATCATGTCACGATTTCCTCCCTTTTAACAACTCGGACACCGGTCCGATAAAGACTCGCTTTCCCTGAGTGTAGGACCAGACCGACGGAATATATATCTTGCTGCTTAGGATATACACTTTTCATGGAGGGCGCACAATGATTGATTTAAAGCGTGCCACGCCGGGAACAGCGCTTACATTGAACAAAACACAGGAAGCCACAGAACTTGAGAAGCAATTTGATATCGATCAGTTGCTAGCTCAAGATCTTGATTATACACAGAGTGATGAGGTGGAGACGGAAGAGAAGGACGAGCATGACCTGGAAGAAGATCTTGGAGATCTGGCAACAGGTCCGCTCGATGTAGATACTGGTTCGCTGGAGCTAGAGGACGTGTCTGATATGCATGAGGATCTGGCTTCCCTCCCGACTACTCACGAGCTGGTGGAGGTTGAATCTATTCTATCGCTGCCAACTGTCGAACGCGAAGGAGAGACTCAACATAATACGCGCCGCGCGCCCACACGTCGCCGCCGTTCTGAAGACCAGGACGAGAACGCGATAGAAGGGGCCGACGCTGGCGAATCTGACGCAGTAATGACCTATTTGCGTGAGATTGGCCGCGTGCCGATGATTACCCACGAGCGTGAGATCGAGCTGGCCAAGCGCATCGAGAACAACGACCGCGATGCGATGAAACAATTTATCCTGGCCAACCTGCGCCTGGTGGTAAGTATTGCCAAACGCTACGTAGGCCGGGGCCTGACGCTGCTCGACTTGATTCAAGAGGGCAACATCGGCCTGATCCGCGCGGTACAGCGCTACGATTGGCGCCGTGGCCATCGCTTCTCCACACATGCTACCTGGTGGATTCGCCAGGCGATTAGCCGCGCTGTCGCCGATAAAGGTCGCACCATTCGCCTCCCGGTCTACGTCAATACCGCCCTCAACCGCATCCGTAGAGAACGCCAGCGCCTCATCCAGGAACTTGGCCGCGAGCCAACAGAACTGGAGCTGGCGGAGGCCACA
>JAFMRP010000195.1 GCA_017354095.1 Ktedonobacteraceae bacterium | reverse complement strand
TGCACGGAGAGCCGCGCCAACACCGGGCGACCATTCGGGCCAAGGTAACGATCATAGCTGGCACGTTTATTCGACAGATCATCCCCACATGAAGTGCAATAGAGCCGTGTGCTTGGATTGGAGGCGCCACAACGAAAACAGGGCAGCGTCACAGCAGACTGATTGGCCTGCGGAGCCACTGGCGGATTCGTCGGCAGAGCAGGGCTACTGGGGTGCACGCTCGGAGGATTATTCCCTGCAGCAGGCAGCGGGAACGAAGCTCCACGCCAGCCGCGATGCGGCGCGATATTAGAAGCGGCCAGAGCACCCGTCAACCCATCAATCAAGGCCTCAGCGGACTGGAAACGATCTTCCGGTCTCTTCGCCGTCATACGTTGAATGACCTGTATGACGGGAGCAGGGACGTTCTCCGTCGCCAGGAGATCAACTGGCAACGGGTCGTTGAGATGCTTCACCGTAATGGTGAGTGGGCTATCAGCGTTAAAAGGAACACGGCCCGTCAGGCAGTGAAAAAAGACAATACCCAGCGAATAGAGGTCACTACGCCTGTCCACCATCTGCCCCATTCCCTGCTCAGGCGACATGTACTGAGGTGTCCCAATACCCGTACCAACACGTGTGAGATTGGTAGTACCCTCCAGGATTTTAGCGATACCAAAGTCCGAAAGCAGCAAATGGCCATCTTTACGCACCAGCATGTTCGCAGGCTTCACATCCCGGTGAATAATGCCATTGCGATGAGCACAATCCAGCCCCTCCGCCGCCTGAATGATATAATCAGCGGCCTCAGCCACCGACAGCGGCTTCTTGAAACGATCTTTGAGCGTACCACCATCTACATATTCCATGACAATATATGTGATGCCTTCTTCCGAGTTGTCGAAGTCATGGATCTGCACAATATTCGGATGAGCCAGCTTCGCTACCGACCGCGCCTCCTGCACAAAGCGCTTCACAAAAATTGGATCACGCGCATGATAGGCAGGCAAGACCTTGATAGCAACGTAACGATCGAGGGTCGGCTGATAGGCTTTAAAAACCATCGCCATCCCACCGGTGCCGATGCGCTCGACAATGCGAAATTGACCCAGAGATTTTCCAACGAGGGCATTTAGATCACCGTTACTCGCAGCCATTATCGTCCCCTACCTGGCGAGGATATACACTTCCTGTTTGCATACCCCTGACAACTCCTCTGTTTCCACGCATCCTGCAACCCCGGCAAAACAGGCCGGGAGGACATACCAGGCAATCCCAAAAAGCCGTTCTGATCCCACCTTGGTTCTCGGCAGCAGCTCGAAACAGATCTACCAGGGATGAGCAGTATGGTTCTGCTCACTCCTGATTATACAAATCTAAACGCCCTCTGTCGAGAGATATCAAAAACGCCTACTAGCCTTCCAGCAAAAGCGTTTCGGGATCCTCGACCATTTCTTTGACTTTCACCAGAAATCGCACCGACTCGCTGCCGTCTACGATGCGATGGTCATACGAAAGAGCCACGTACATCATAGGGCGAATCTCTATCTGTCCGTTCACCACAACTGGCCGCTGCACAATGTTATGCATGCCCAGGATACCTACCTGCGGCGCATTGAGAATGGGCGTCGAGAGCAACGAACCATAGATTCCGCCGTTGGTAATGGTAAATGTACCACCCTGCAACTCGGTAAGAGTCAGAGCATTGGAACGCGCACGTTTAGCAAGGTCGGCAATTTCGCGCTCGATCTCGGCAAAACTTTTGCGATCCGCGTCGCGGACCACCGGCACAACTAATCCCTCATCAGTACCTACAGCAATACCAATATCATAATAGTGCTTGATCACCATCTCATTGCCCTGAATCTCCGCATTCAGATGTGGGAAAGCTTTGAGTGCTCCAACTACCGCTTTGGAGAAAAAGGACATAAATCCTAGCGAAATACCATAGCGCTCTTTGAAGGACTCCTTGCGCCGGCTGCGCAGATTGATGACCGCACTCATGTCAATTTCGTTGAAGGTGGTAAGCATAGCCGCGGTCTGCTGCGCTTCAACGAGGCGCTGCGCGATGGTCTGGCGACGACGCGACATACGAACGCGCTCTTCACGCCTTCCCTCCTGTACCAGGGCTGGAGCTGCCATAAGGGATGGCGCCACGGGAGCTACCTGCGCCACTGGCGGCACAACCACCTGCGCAGGCGGCTGTAGACCCTGCTCCAGATAATGGATCACATCATCTCTGGTCACACGCCCATGAGGGCTGGACCCCCTGACCTGGGAGATGTCAACATTATGCTCGGCCGCGATGCGGCGAGCCAGCGGCGAAGGCGGTCGCTGCGTCTCTAGCTGCGGCTGCGCTGCTGGCTGTGCCTGATTCGCCGACTGCAGTTGCACCGAAGGCTGCTGCACTGCTGGCTGCGTCATGTTAGCACCCGCCGGGACCGCTCCAGCCTCACCTAACATACCAATCACATCACCCACAGCGACTGTATCACCAGCCTGCTTCACTATCTTCTGCAAAATACCCGATTGCTCGGCATTGACCTCAACATTGACTTTATCAGTCTCTAACTCAACAAGGGCCTCACCTTGCTGCACAGCATCACCCTCGTGCTTTAACCACGACGCAATGGTAGCGTCAACTATCGATTCTCCCAATGTTGGAACGCGAATTTCTGCGGACATATTTTCCTCCGGCTGATCCAAGCTGCTACCTTGGAGCACAAAACGTTCTTCGTCCGCCTTGTGCTCCAAGCCGACAACTCCTAAACAGCCCTTTTCGTTTAGTATCGTTAAAACTCTTATGCGGGGCGCCTCTTGAAGCGTTAGCGGCGCTCACGACCGGATTGCACCGGTAATGCAGTAGTCTGAGCGATAATCTGCTCCTGCTCCGCCACAAAAACATCCCAGAAGCCCGTCGCGGGGCTTGAGCGATCCGGGCGCGAAATGACATCGAGTTTCATACTCTTATCAAGCAGCTTCCACAAGCGCGGGAACATATATCCCCACGCCCCCATGTTGCGCGGCTCCTCCTGTACCCAGATCACCTCTCGCGCCTGGGAATAACCAGACAGAACCGCTCTGATTGCTCCTGCCGGGAACGGATAGAGCATTTCGACACGCACGATGGCGATATCCTCATTTGGTGCCTTCTGCTGATTGGCCAGTAGATCGATCGCCATCTTGCCTGTGCAGAGAACCACGCGCCTGACGCGCTCTGGATGGCTGCGCGCGTGCGGGTCGTCTAGCACACTATGAAAGGTCCCTTCAGCCAGGTCACGCAGGTCTGACGCCGCCAGCGGATTGCGCAGCAGGCTCTTCGGCGACATAAGCACCAGTGGACGAGGCTGCTGCCCCAGCATATGAGCCTGCCGGCGCAGCAGGTGAAAGTACTGTGCCGCATTCGAGCAATTGGCAACTTGCCAGTTATCCTGAGCCGCTAATTGCAGATAACGCTCCAGGCGCGCACTCGAGTGCTCCGGTCCATTCCCCTCATACCCATGCGGTAAGAGCATGACCAGCGCCGAATCTTGACGCCACTTGGCTCGTCCCGAAGAGATGAACTGGTCAATAACCACCTGGGCGACATTGGCAAAATCTCCGTATTGAGCCTCCCACAACACCAGCGCCTCGGGCGCCCGAACACTATAACCGTACTCAAAGCCCAATGCACCGGTCTCAGTCAAGGGGCTGTTGTAAACAGAGAAAGATGCACGCGCATCCGTCAGACGCTGTAGTGGAATATATACCTCTCCATGATCCTGGCTGTGCAGCACTGCATGACGATGATTGAACGTACCGCGCTCCGCGTCCTGACCCGTCAAACGAATCGGCACACCATCGGCCAGAATTGAGGCGAATGCCAGCGCCTCGGCATGCCCCCAATCGATGCCACGTTCAGGCTGCTCTAGAGCGCTCTTCCTCCGCTGTAAGATACGCGCCAGCTTAGGATTAGGCGAAAAATTCTTCGGCCAGCTCAATAACTCCTCATTATAGGCCTTCAATTGCTCGGCAGGCACAACAGGCGCGTCTATCACACTATCCTGATCACCACTCTGGCCGTTCAGCTCCTCCTCCTGCGTGGAGTAAGCCCCGCTATCAGCCTCTTGCCTGGCCTGTTCCAACACCGTGAACGCCTCTTTAACCATTGCGTCGGGCTCATCTTGCGTCAGCACCCCTTGCTGCACAAGCAATCGCGCGTAGATCTCTCGCACAGTGGGATGAGAGCGAATCACCTCGTACATCTGCGGCTGCGTATAGGCTGGCTCGTCACCCTCATTATGCCCCCAGCGCCGGTAACCAACAAGGTCGATCAGAATATCTTTATGAAACTCGTCGCGATACGCATGCGCGATACGCACCGCCGTCAAACATGCATGGGGATCATCGGCATTCACGTGAATAACAGGGATACCAAACCCTTTCGCCAGATCACTGGCAAAGTGCGTTGAGCGGCTATCACGCGGTTCGGTGGTAAAGCCAAGCTGGTTATTGACAATGATATGCACAGTTCCGCCAACCCAGTAACCCTTCAGATGCCACAGGTTCAAGGTTTCCGAAACCACACCCTCTCCAGGGAAAGCAGCATCTCCGTGAATGAGGATAGGCAATGTGTGATCGACATCCTGTAAAGGCGCTCCTGCGACAGAGCGTATTTCCTGCGAGGAACGAGCCATACCAGTAATCACCGGATTGACAAACTCCAGGTGACTGGGATTGGGAGCCAGCACAATCTTTAGCTCGACATCGGCGCCCTCGCCAAGCACATGTTCAGCCCCCAGATGATACTTGACGTCTCCAGTCCAACCATAACCAAAGCTATCGGTTAGTGGCATACCCTCTTCATGCCTGGCATGCGAGAACTCAGCCAGGACAGCTGCATAAGGCTTGCCCAGCACATGCGTCAGAATATTCAAACGCCCACGATGCGCCATGCCAATCACGACTTCTTTGGTCTCGGAATCCAATGCCCCCTGAATCACCTCATCCAGCATAGGCACCAGGACATCAGTCCCTTCAATAGAAAAACGCTTCTGCCCCACAAACGTCTGGTGCAAATAGCGCTCGAAAACTTCGACCTGTGTTAAGCGTTTTAATAATTTACGCATTTCAGCGGTACCTGGCTCGCGATGATAGAGATTCAACCCTACCGCATCACGCAGCCATTGACGCTCATCAGAACTTTTTACTTGATCAAATTCATAGCTAATCGTTCCAGAATACATAGCTTTTAGAGCTTTGATTGCTTCTAATGCATTATTGACGTGCTCAGAGGCGTGCCCTCCTACAACATATGGCGGCAACTGTGCCAGGTCTGCCTCGCTAATCCCATGGGTCTCCGGTAGCAGCGCCGGGTCACCAATTGGCTCGCTACCCAGAGGGTCCAGTTGGGCGCCCAGGTGCCCCCGTTCGCGAATGGCATGTGCGAGCGCGGACGCCGCAACCACGTGGGTCACAGATGATTGCTCGACCTGCGCAGGGGGAGCCGCTACATGCTGACGATCTCGAAGAGCCACGGTCTCCACAGCACCTGGCGACCAGGATGCGAAGAATGCTCGTGTCCCCTCATCAACCAGGGCTGGATCCTGCAGATAGCGTTCATACAACTCCAACACATACCCTGCATTCGGTCCATAAAAAGCTTCTAGATTGTACATGTACATCCCTTTTACATCGACACGAGAGCCAGAGGAGCATTCTCAACCTTGAGACTGGCGCCCTGTGTCTGAAATCCTGCTATTGTTTTCTACCACCCACTATGGTATCATGCTTGTACAGTAGTTGGGTTGCCACAATAGCCCATCAGTTAGATGCTACAACGAACGAAATCGCGCTTTTGTCGCGCTTTCCAACAACATCACCAGAATCCAACTACACCACAATGCTATACCACAACATGGCAATGACGGAGCGAGTATGCGGCCAACCCAGTTTCAGAGAGCCCGGGGCCGGTGTAACCGGGCACAGGCGGCACGCGGAAAATCTCTCCTGAGCAGCCAGCCGAAATCATACAACCTGTTATAGTTAGTAGGCCTGGCCGGTCCCTTCCCGTTATCATGAAGGTTGCCATACTGTAGCTCGCATTACATCCAGTGACTTCGTGGCCCGTATATCACGGGGGCAATGTCCTAAATAGCGTATCCTAGCTTTAACACGCCTGACAAGCCAAATTCAGGGACAAACTGCCCCAATCGCGACTACACATGGAAAATACAATGAGTGAGTCTGGCCTCTGCCTCTTAAAGAGATAGGCCGGCTAATGAGGGTGGTACCGCGAGAGAACCTCTCGTCCCGCAGGTGGATGAGAGGTTTATTTTTGGAATCTTTGCTAGCACTGCATTTGGGAAGGTTTGCTTAATGAATACGAAGCTACTCTACCACACCAACAGTTTTACGTATGAATGCACCGCCAGAGTGGTTGCTGTCGAAGGCGACGAAATCGCGCTCGATGCCACAGTCTTCTACCCTGGTGGCGGTGGACAAATGGCAGATCGCGGCACGATCTCGTGGGAGAACTGGCAAGCCAATGTGCATGCCCTCCATAAGCGCGACGATGTTGTCTGGCATACCATCGACTGCCCACCACCAGCGGTTGGCACAGAGGTCGTCGGCACCATCGACTGGGACTTTCGCTATCGCATGATGCGCACGCATACAGCCCTGCACATTCTCTGTGGCGTTATCTGGAAAGAATTTGGCGTGCAGGTCACCGGTAACCAGATGTATCCTGATCGGGCACGCATGGATTTCACAATGGAAAACCTCGATAAAGAACGCATCGCCTATATTGAGCAAAAAATTAATGAGGCTGTCGAAGCTGACTATCCCATTAAGGTCTATACGCTGCCACGCGAAAAGGCCTTCGAGATTCCCGATCTGATACGCACAAAAATTAATCTCCTGCCTCCCCACATCGAGGAGGTACGCATCGTAGAAATTGTGGGTCTCGACCTGCAGGCCGACGGAGGCACCCACGTCAATCATACCCGCGAGGTTGGTGGGATCAAAATCACCCGCACCGAGAATAAGGGAAGAATTAACAAACGTCTGGAGATCATGCTAGTAGATAAATAACGTATCCTGTTTTTATTCCAGGCAATGCACGTTATAATCGTAGACCACCCGAAAATATGTGTGGACGCAGAGGAGGCAACGACGTGTCAGTTCAATCAAGCGTATTCCAGCCCGCAACAGCGGCAGATCGCGTGGACTACCCCGCACTGGAACGCGCAATTCAGCAATGGTGGGATGAAAACCATGTGCTTCAGCTCTATCTGAAACGCAACGAGCACAGCCAGGAGCAGTTCTCGTTCCTTGACGGCCCCATCACCGCCAACAATCCGATGGGCGTGCATCACGCCTGGGGCCGCACCTACAAAGACCTGTACCAGCGCTACAAAACCATGCGCGGCTATAAGCAGCGCTATCAGAATGGCTTCGACTGCCAGGGACTGTGGGTCGAGGTCAATGTAGAGCAGGAACTAGGCCTGCAAAGTAAGCTCGATATCGAGCAATACGGCATCGCCGAATTTGTCGAGCGCTGCAAGGAGCGTGTCTTCACCTACGCCAGGCGCCAGACAGAGCAATCTATCCGCCTGGGCTACTGGATGGACTGGGGCAACGACTACTACACACTCTCGGACGAGAACAACTATACCATCTGGTCCTTCCTCAAGCGTTGCTACGAGCGCGGCTTGATCTATAAGGGCCACGACGTGATGCCCTGGTGCCCGCGCTGCGCTACCGGCCTCTCGAATATGGAGATCGAAGCCGAGGGCTACAAAGAGATAACCCATCTCAGCCTGTATGTCCGTTTCCCGCTGGCCGATCGCCCGGGTGAATACCTGCTCGCCTGGACAACGACCCCCTGGACGCTGGCCGCAAACGTAGCTGCCGCCGTTCACCCCGACCTGCCCTACGTCAAAGTGGAGCAAGACGGC
>JAFMRP010000988.1 GCA_017354095.1 Ktedonobacteraceae bacterium | reverse complement strand
CGTGCATCCGAGCGTGTGTTGCAAAAGGTGGGGATGCACTACGAGGGTCGTATGCGCGAGACCATGCTTCTTCGGGATGGGTGGCGCGACTCGGCCCTCTACAGCTTTTTAGAACAGGACTGGCAACAAGGGAAGCCTGCCAAAGAGGTAGATTAATGACTTTGCTCTTTTCCTGCCATGCCCGCCGCTCCACAGGTTTGCAAAAATTTGTGAGGTACCCTTTAGAAGAGCTTGAAGTGGGAGAACTCCCGCTCAAGCAGGTTGGTGCAAGGGTTGGGGTGGAGACTGCACTAACCTGCTTGAGCACGCGGACAAGCATGTAACTGGTGTGGGGCCGGGTTGTGAGGATTACATGTGCAGGCCGTGTTAAAGAGGAAAAGCGGAAGAGTTACCCCGTTTCCTGGTCGACGATAGACGATAAAGGAACACTTATAGAAGCGCCCCATAGCTACCTTTAGCTCTTTGCAGTATCTCTTGCAGAAAGGCAATGATGGGTTTCCTATCAAAGGGTGTGGAAATTTGGGAAGGTAGGCAGCTTTACCGTCTCCGTCATGTAGCCATGTCCCTCGGCAGAAACACGCAACCAGTAGCCAATCTCGAAGTAGTTGAGTTCTGATTGCGTGGGTGCAGCCCCGTTCCGCCGAGGAAACGGTTCGTCCCTTTCTCCCAGATGCTCAGCGGCATATCGTCCCGCAGCAGCCAGCGTGCCATGCAGCGGATAACATAATCCTGCGTATCCTCAATCTTCTGGTGTTGATCAGCCCAGGGTAACCAGGGCCGGATATGCTCGCGCGATTCTACAACAGCCTCAAATAATGCTGGTGCATCGCCCTGATGATACGGGCGCACAATAATTCGCTCACCCCGCAACTCATCGAAGAGCGGGCGCAGCGTTCGATACGGCACGTCACTCATTACTAAAGATATCCCCTTCATAACCTTCTGATGAAAACATAGTAACACACCAGTCGCTCGATTACATAACTAACGTTCTCACCATCGATCCCAATGCACGATTTCCTGCAAAGGCTTGCGTACAGCTGGCTTAAAATCGGTACCCAGTGTGTATGCTATCGGAATCAGCGCGACCTGCATGACCTGTTCATACGGAATATCCAGCACAATTGCAGCCTCTCTCTCATAATAGAGGTGTACTGTGGTCCAGCAGCTTCCCAGGCCGCGAGCACGTGCCGCTAGCATAAAGTTCCAGACAGCAGGTAAAATTGATCCCCAGGAGCCAGCCTGCTCCACTACAGGAGTCCCATCTGTGCGATCCCGAATACAGGGTATGACGAGTACCGGCACCTCATGTATATGCTCGATGAGATATTGTGAGGAACTTCTGACCCTGCGCATGGCTTCCCTATCCTGCTTCTCCAGGCTGCTTGCCGGCACAACTTGGCCAGACCACATCTGCTGCATATATTGTGCAAATCCCCGGCGATAGATATCACCTAGCGCTTGTCGTTTTGCCTTGTCCGTAACAACGACAAAGTGCCAATTCTGGTTATTCGCGCCAGTAGGTGCCTGCACCGCCAGTTCCAGGCATTGCTGAATCACCTCTGGTTCTACAGGTCGTGTAAGATCCAGACGCTTGCGCACCGAACGTGTTGTGGACAGTAACTCATCAAGCGAGAGATTTAGTAGAGCCATGCTTCCTTTTCCTCCATTTTTCAGCTGGTAATTTCAACAGGGCGAAAACTGGTCAGATTAACGATGCGCTTGCACAACCTGGAGCGTATAGTGTAGGCAAGGTTCCACGTTTCTCAGTTCATAAAGGCAGGCAAAGCCAATGGAACAGGCTACAAATCAGACAAACAATGTGCTGCGCACACTTTCAAACCAGATGGCCGACGCTGTTGAACGCGTTGCGCCCTCTATTGTACTCGTTAATGGCCGCCAGCGTCAGCCGGGCAGCGGCCTGGTCTATGCGCAAGACCTGGTACTGACCGCGAACCATGTTCTGGAGCGCGATGACAACCTGACCATCGTGACACATGATCAGCGTCAGCTCGCCGCGCAACTTGTGGGACGCGATACCAGTAGTGACCTGGCGCTACTACGCGTGAAGGACCTGAATCTTGAGCCCGTCACGCCTTCTCCTGAGACGGCCCGCATTGGACAGTTAGTTATCGCCGTTGGGCGTACCAGTGAAGAGGGGCCAATGGCCAGTTCAGGTGTGGTTAGCGTCCTGGGCGGCCCAATCCGTTCGCAGCGCGGTATCTTGCTTGAGCGCTATATCCGTACCGACGCGATTCCTTATCCCGGCTTCTCCGGTGGTGCGTTGATTGATACTGCCGGGCAGGTCGTTGGCCTGCTCACGACCGGCTTGCTGCAGGGCGCGGCACTGGCCATACCGCTGCAGCATGCCAGCAGCAGTGCTCAGACGCTGGCACAGCAGGGCTACATCAAACGGGGTTACCTGGGCATCAGTTCCCAGTTTATCCAGCTTCCGTCTGGACAACGTGCCGGACGCACGCAGGAATATGGCCTGTTGATCGTCAAGGTGGACGAGGGGAGTCCAGCCCAGCAGGGTGGGGTGATGGTCGGTGATATCCTGGTCGCGCTCGATGGCCATATTATCCAGGATATCGAGGATTTACACATGCTCCTCAAAGGCGAACGTGTGGGCAAAGCTATCCCTGTGGAGGTGATTCGTGGCACCGCTGTGCAGACTCTCCAGGTTACGATCAGGGAACGCAACTAGCGAACGGACAGGTATACTATGACGCAGTCAACATTGCATTCAACAGAATCATCCTTCCCCTTGCCGGATGTCTTCTCCACTGCCCTCGCTGCGCTGTCTCAAAATGTGCAGCCAGGCATCGTCCAGGTCCGCACGGAGGGGCGTGGAGGCGGCACCGGGATCATCTGGGATGCGCAGGGACATGTCATCACAAACAACCAT
>JAFMRP010000987.1 GCA_017354095.1 Ktedonobacteraceae bacterium | reverse complement strand
CGGAATATATGATGGTGCACGAGGCCCTCTCCCTGCCGCGTGCGGAGGCCATAGCAGCCATCTGCACTCCCAATGCTGGCCAGGCAGGCGACGAGGTTACACGCGGCCTCCACGCGGTGCTGGCTGCTGACTCCTCGCTGCGTTATGCGCTGGCAGGCCATACTCACGTTGCGCGCATAGATCCCCTTAACCAGGGTGCGCAGGTCTATCTGAATACCGCGAGCTGGGCGGAGCGCTATGCCCTGCCAGTTCCAGGCGAGGTTACACCGGAGCTGGTGGCCTGGTTCCACCAGCCCGATTGGCACGCGGTTCCCCTGCGCGAAGTCACGCAATTCGTGTTCGCGCTCATCACCAGCGATGCTGGCAGGCCTGCCAGCGCCAGCCTCTGCGTCTGGGAAGGAGGCCTCGACGGCAGCTACCGGGTTTTGGCCTGACAATTGGAATACATAAAGCAGGGAGTTTTTGTGCTGCCACAAAAAGACAGAGGTCAAGTATAGGTTTTTTGGAGAGGCGGTGCGTCGGTCCTGTAGGGGCAGGGAGTGGTGAGTTTGGGGGTGCTACCTTTCCGACCACCTGACGAGCGTTGTTCGTAGACGCGCCAGCGTCGTTGGTGGTCGGAATAAGAAGGGTAGGGCCCCTTGAGGCTGCCCTCTCGTACCACTCAAAGGCGTTGCCACCCCTTTGGAAGGCCTGAAGCCGCTCCAGAAGGAACTGTGGAACTTATGGAGCTTGTGTGGAGCTTTGTGGAGTTTGTGTGGAACTTGTGAATCGGCCTGGGAAGCGGCTGTGGAGCTTTGTGGAGCTTTTCAGTGCCAGTTTTGACAATTCACGAAACATTAAGATGGGCGGAAGAAGATGCAACAGAAAAAAATTGTACTCATAGATGGCCATGCCATTATCCATCGAGCCTTTCATGCCGTGCCGGAAGATCTCTCTACCAGCGCTGGCGAGCCGGTCAACGCCACGTTCGGCTTTACCTCGATGCTCATGAAGGCTCTGCTCGAAGAGAAGCCAGACTACATCGCTGTGACCTTTGATCGGCCCGTTCCCACGTTCCGGCACGAGCAGTATACCCCCTACAAGGCGCATCGCCCGACCCTGCCCGACAATATGCGCCCACAGTTTGGGCGTATTCGCGAGGTCGTGCAGGCCTTCGGGCTCCAGATCTACGAGAAAGATGGCTTCGAGGCCGATGATGTGCTGGGAACGCTTTCGGTGCAGGCCTCCGCCCAGGGCGTGGCTACCACTATTTATACCGGCGATATGGATACCCTGCAGTTAGTGAACGATCATGTACTGGTGAAGGTAGCTAAACGTGGCATCAGCGAGATAACCGAGTACAACACGTCCGAAGTCCAGACCCGCTATGGCTTCGCGCCAGAGAAATTGCCCGACTTCAAAGGCCTGGTCGGCGATAAGTCCGACAATATTCCCGGCGTACCCGGCATCGGCGAGAAAACCGCGGCCCGCCTGATCAACGAATATGGCGGCCTCGAAGGTATCCTGGCGCACGTCGATCAACTGAAGCCCAAAGAGAAGAAACTCCTGACCGAAGGTGCGGAGCAGGCGCGGCAGAGTAAGTACCTCGCTACCATCGTTCTGGATGTCCCCATTCAGCTGCAGCTGGACGCGTGTAAACTCACACATGTGGATACCGAAAAAGTCATCTCTCTGTTTCGCCAGCTGGAGTTCCGCACTTTGATCGAGCGCGCACTCTCTCTCTTCCGCCAGCTGGGCCTGGCACCAGCCTCTGCCGCCGCCGCACCCGAGGCGCAACCCGCCGAACAGGATGTCACTGAGAGCCTCAGCGACGCTGAGAATCTCCTGTTTAAAGATCCCCTGGGTGTTGTGCCGATTCTGGCGCCACCACTACCGCCCGAGGGCGACGGCACCGGCTCAGCCCCCACCGCTGCGACCGCAAACCCTGCTCTTGTTGCCGCTAAGACACTCCAGGGGCAATCGCCGGCCACCGGCGAAGATGCTCTTACACAATTAAGCCTGTTTGCGGTCGACGAACCCCATCAAGAGCCGGTGCGCCGCCTGCACCTGCCCGGACTCGCAACAACTCCGGCGCCACTCTTCCTGGAAGATCGCTCGATCCCGCAGACTAGCACTATGATTATCGATACTGAAGATGCCTTGCGCGTGCTTGTTCAAAGCCTCTATAAAGCGGGCAGCTTCGCCTTCGATACCGAAACTACCTCTGAGGACCCGCGCAAAGCCGAACTGGTCGGACTCTCGCTTTCTATGGCGCCAAAAGAGGCTTACTATATCCCTGTTGGCCACAAGACAACGCCCGATGGCCAGGAACCCGGCCCGCAATTGGAACTGGGCTACGTCATCAACCAGCTGCGCCCGGTGCTGGAAAATGCCACGGTGCGCAAGTATATGCACAATGCCAAGTACGATCTGGCCATTTTGAAGAGCAGGGGGGTGGAGATACGTGGCCTCGCCCTCGATACCATGCTGGGCGCCTACCTGACCGAACCAGGTAGGCGCGGACTTGGCCTCAAAGATCAGGCCTTCCAGCGCCTGGGCGTGGTTATGACGCCCATTAGCGAACTGATCGGCTCCGGCAGCAAAATGATCTCCATGGCCCAGGTTCCCATACGCAAAGCTGCCGATTATGCCGGCTCGGACGCCGATATGACGCTGCGTCTCGTCGAACCCATTCAGGCCGAACTCCAGCGCCATAACCTGGTGCAGCTCTATAAAAATATCGAGGAGCCACTGATCCCCGTCTTGATGCAGATGGAACTGTACGGTGTGGCTCTGGATGGTGATTTCCTGCGCGAATTTGGCGAAAAGCTCGATGAGCAGTTGCATGAGCTTGAACATAACATCTACGAATCGGTGGGGCATCGCTTCAATGTCAATTCCAATCAGCAGTTGGGCGAGGTGCTGTTTAA